>JBJHDG010000038.1:0-12454 GCA_050486425.1 Pseudomonadales bacterium
AACATGTACTGATCAATCCGGGCGCTGATTGGATGCTGGCAACGCCTGGGCAAAGGCCCGCTGGGTATCGGCATCATCTACACCCGCATAGGAAAAATCCCCGAACACGAGTTCGGTACGACCCTGTTCCTGATCTTGCAACACCAGTTTGCGTACCTGGGCATCACCATAGACATCAATGCTGGCCAGCAGGCCCAGTAGCGGCTGTTGGCGCGGCAGTAAAATCCAATGCCAACCTGATGTTGAAGTTTGTTCCTGCACCTGAAAATGGGCGTGCAAGGCAAATAAATTGCCGGCAAAGAGTGCGGCAAACAGCGGTTGCAAGTCCGCCATCAAACCACCCACGGGTAGCGGCTCTGCGTCCTGATACACCGCAGTGCCGGCGATCAACAGCTCCGAGGCGACCGGCTTTTGCACCCGCCACAACAAACCCAGTTCCTGGTGATAAATGAAACTGCCCGTTGACAACAAGGGTCGCGTGAAGCCGGCTGGCAGTCGCGCCTGGGTGAATTCAGCAGCGGTCACTGGGGCGTTGATCAAATCCGGCAACTGAGGCACATCCACCGTCGCATGCTGATCCAGCGCCTGCAGCGGCTGGCAGCAGCACAGCAGCAGCACCCAGATCAGGCGTCGACGATACCCAGCTTTTGCAGCAGAATCGGTGGCGAATAAAAACACATTTCCTCCTCCGGCATTTTTACCGCCACCTGCACGGTATGGCCCTTGGTAAGACGCTGGCCACTGGCCAGGTCACGCACCTCATAGGCAATCTTCAGACGGTTCTCATATTCCACGATGCGCGCGATCACGCGAATGCGTTGCTGAAAATGCAGCGGTTTCACATAGCGCACATGCAGTTCGATCACCGGCCAGGCATAGCCGGAGTCACGCATTTGTTCGTAGTCATAATCAAACTGGGCCAGCAGGGCGCAACGGGCTATCTCAAAATACTTGGCGTAGTGCCCGTGCCAGGCAATGCGCATCATGTCCACATCGTGGAAGGGGACTTCGATCTCACAGCTGGTCTGCCAGCGTGGATCCGAACTAGCCGTCGCCATCAATCAGATCCTGCTCGTCAGTCGTACAATGGCAGCTCACGCTGCTGAATGGCGGCAACACACTGGCGCAGGGTTGTCTCCAACGGCCGGTCTTCCTCCAGCAGCGGAAACCAGGCATCCACCTGCTTTAGTGTCGTCTGCAGCGGTGGTGTCAGTGCACCCGGCGCCAGTTCGTCCGCACGTAGCCGCAGGCGTACCGCCTGGCACACTGCCAACAAGGCGGCTGCCGCCACTTGTTCGGTGAGCTGCAATATGCGCAGACAATCCCGCGCCGCGATGGTGCCCATGCTGACCTTGTCCTGGTTGTGACATTCGGTCGAGCGGGAAAACACGCTGGCGGGCATGCTGAGCTTGAGCGCTTCCGCCGTCCAGGCGGAGGCGCCGATCTGCACCGCCTTGAAACCATGATTGAGCGGTTGTCTTGCACCCTGCGCGCCAGATAGATTGGCCGGCAGCCCATGATTGAATTTTGGGTCCACCAGTTGCGCCAGCTGTCGGTCCAACAGATCTGCCAGATTGGCCACTGCGTTTTTCAGACTATCCATGACGAATGCCACATGCCCACCATAGAAGTGGCCACCATGCAGCACACGTTCTGCCTCCGGATCCAGCAGCGGGTTGTCGTTGGCGCTGTTGAGTTCCGTGGTGAGCAGCTGGGTGAAAAACGGCAACGCATCTTCCAACACGCCAATGACATGCGGTGCGCAACGCAGTGAGTAGCGATCCTGCAAGCGGTTGCTCTGGCGCGCCGAATCCGCCGCTTCCGCACCCAGGTCCTCACGCATACGCTGGGCACAGGCCGCCTGCCCGGGATGCGGTTTGGCAGCAAACAAGCTGGCATCAAAGTGATTGGCATTGCCCTGCATACCCAGCACCGCCAGACTGGTGATACGGCAGCAGAGCGCGGCCAGGTAACGACTGCGTTCCAGCGCCAGCGCCGCCAACCCGGTCATCACCGCCGTGCCATTCATGATGGCAAGGGTTTCCTTTGGGCCCAGGCGAATGGGGTTGATGCCCAACGCGGCAAACACGGATTCTGTACTGCAGCGCTCGCCCTGGTACCAGACTTCGCGCTCGCCACTGAGCACCGCTGCCACATAAGACAGGGGTGTGAGATCACCACTGGCGCCCACCGAGCCTTCCTGGGGAATCACCGGCAACACGTCCAGCTCCAGCAAGCGATGCAGGGCTGCCAACATGGCATAGCGCACACCGGAAAAACCCTGGGCCAGACTCGCCAGCCGCGCCACCAGGATGGCGCGGGTTTCCACCGGGCTGAACACATCCCCCAGGCCACAGCCATGAAAGGTATAGAGATGGCGGGGCAGCTCCGCCACCAAGGCGGCTGGCACCGCCACGGTACAGGAGTCGCCGTAGCCGGTGGTGACACCGTAAATCACCCCGTCCTCCTGCCAAAGGCGATCGACAAAGGCCGCGCCCTTGTCGATGCGGGCAACAAATTCCGGCGCTCGGCTAAGACTGGAAGTCATGCGTCGTTCGGCCAGCGCCGCCACCTGGGTAAGGGTCAGGGCACTGCCATCAAACAGCACATGGATAGATTCAGATTTGTTCACGCGCTTACTGACCTGTGAGTGGCGGTTGAGATTGCAGTGACAAAGCGTCCCGACGCGCAGAGCGCGGCGGTGCGCCTGGTCTTGAAAACAAAGCTGAGCTGAGTCTGCGCGGCATCATAGTCCAGCTGCAGCGTCAGCGCCGCATGCGGTTGTATGGCGCGCATGAATTTCAGCTGGCGAACGTTTGCTTGCAGGGCCTGAACCTGCGCTGCCTCCAGCTGGAATGCCTGCTGCGCAAAGTGCAGCGCCCACTGCACCAGGGCAACACCGGGCACTATGGGTGCACCAGCGAAGTGGCCGCCGAAGCAGGCCAAATCCGGCGGCACGTGCAGGTGCAGCAGGGCCTGACCAGGGGCCGGCCGCTGCTCGCTCTCCAATACAGGGAGCATTGGTGCGGCCGGGGACTCAGATGTGGCGTCAAACAGTGCCAGCAGCGCCTGCTGCTGCACCTTGCCCTGGGCATCGGTGGGCAGATGGGCGGGAAACCGCCAGTGACGCGGCAGGGTGACTGCCTCGAATTCTTCCCGCAGCCAGGCGCGCAGCGTCTGGATAAACCCATGCCGACCCTGCTCGTCGAGCGCCGCCTGGCCCGCCGGCGTCAGGCTGGCCACCACAGCCACCGCTTCCCGGCGCCGCTTGAGCAACAGACTGCGGGCATCGCCGATCCAGGCATGGGCGTGCAGGCGCTCCTCCAGCGCCGGCAACGACAGGCGCTTGCCCTCGACCTTGACGATGCGGTCCAGGCGCTGACCGAGACTGAAACGGCCATCCGGCTGCAAAACAGCCGCATCGTCCAGCTGTAACCAGTCCGCATCCGGCAGATGCGGAGACTGCACAGCAAGGGCCCCATTTTCACTCACCCGCACCTGGATCCTGGGCATGGGCTGCCAAGCCAGGTTGGCAGCCGCCTGGGTGCGCCAGGCAATGCCCCCACTCTCGGAGCTACCATAGATCTCCAGCGGCCACTGGCCGGCCAGCGTGGCACAGGTGGCCGCCGCCGCCGCCGGCAGTGGGCCGCCAGAGGAAAATACGCCGCGCAAGGCTGCAGCTTGCCAGGGCCAGCTGGCTTCCAGTCGCCGCAAATGTGCCGGAGAGCTGATCCAGAGCGCCGCCCGCCCCTGGGTGCGCACGGCCGCCGCCACCGCCAGCAGCGCATCCGGCGTGCTGAACAATTCGCTTTGACCGAGGTGACCGCCATATAGGGGCCAAAGCACTCGGAACAGTAGGCCGTAGATATGCTGATGGCTCACCGAGCCCAGCACTTGGCCACCTGCTTCGTGCGGCCCCCAGAGAGCGTCCAGGGCTTCCCCCTCATGGCTGAGCTGGTGCCAACTCTTGGTGATGGGTTTGGGCTCGCCACTGGAACCCGAGGTGTAAATCACCAGGCTGCCGGTAGCAGCGGGTAGCTGTGTCGCCTTCATGCCGGTAAACACTGGGATCCGTAGATCCTGACCCAGATCCGGCCCTAGAAACCGCTGACAGTGGGCCTGCAGACGCTCATAGGTTACCGTCGTGGCATTGGCCGGTAGCCAGATGCGCTTGCCAGCACCGAGCAGCGCCAGCAATGCCACGGTGAAGGGATAGGCATCCTCATGAAACAACGCCCAGTCGGTAGCCGGATCCGCGGCCAGCGGTTGCTGCAGCGCGCCCACATCACCACAGAGGGTCTGCCAATCCGCCAGCTGTCCACCGTGCAGAAACTGCGGCTGGGTGGGCGCACGCTGGATCAGCTCCATACGCACCAATGGCACTAAGCTTTGCGTCATGACAGGTTCCGTCGCACCCGCTGCCGAATCAGATATTCCACGGCGAACAAGGTGCCCATCAGTAGGTACGCGAGCAGCCCGTTGTACAAAGCCCAGGCTGACCAGCTGAGAAAGAGGGCGGTATAGAGCGCCAGGGCACCGTTGACGACGAAAAAGCCACACCAGACCATGGTTACCCGGCGCGTGTAGGTTACCGCCGCCGCCGGCAGCTCGGGCTCCAGCAGGCGCGCCATGCGTTCGATGATGCTCTGAGGCTGAGCCAGGGACCAGGCAAAGAGCAGGAGCATGGCCAGGTTCATCAGCACCGGATAAAACCGCAGCGCGTTATCGTCACGGCTCAGCAAACCATAGGCCGCCACCAGCACCAGGGTCAGGGTGCCCGCCAACAGTAACAGCGGATCACCGGGCAAGCGCCGCAACAGCACCAGGCGCAGCAGCGCCAGCACCAACAGGCCGCCTGCCAACACCAGCGACGACAGCCGCCCCAGCGCAAAGTACACCAGCAGGGGGTAGGCGCCCAGCAGTGCCAGGAAGCCCCAGGAAAGCAGCCGAGGCATCAACTCGCAAGCAGCTTCAGGGTGGTATCCACCACATCGTCAATGGTGCGCACCGCCTTGAAGTCTTCCGGGTTCACGCGTTTGCCGGTGATTTCCCGCAACCGCACCACCAAGTCCACCGCATCAATGCTGTCGATGTCCAGGTCCTCATACAAATGGGCACCAGGCACCACCGATGACGCCTCCACTTCGAACATTTCCACCAGAATGGCCTTCAGTTCAGCAAAGACATCGTCTCGATTTCGATTCATAGCTTCCATTCCATACGGGCTGCGCCCGAGCCAGTCCAAGATCATCGCAGGCGCGCCGTGACCCCAAAAACTAAACGGGTTATCCTAACCAACATCCGGGGAGGAGACTAGCAATGGGGCGGCGACTGCTAATTCTGGCGCTGGCAAGTTTGTTGTTGCCACTTGTGGCACATGCGCAGGAAAGGCAACGGCTCAATCTGGAAGCTGTGAAGGCAGCCAGCCAAGCAGAGCTGGACGGGCAGGTGTTGCTATTTTTCCTTGGCGAGCCGCATCCCCAGGTGTTGATTCGTCTGACGCAGGTCAGTGCCAGTGGCTACGCCCGTGCACAGCGCGACACCGAGGCCGCTTGTACCCGAGCGGTCCTGTCCGCACTGAGCAGCTTGCAAAACCGCACCCTGGCGGAAGGTGGCAATGCGCTGCTCAACATCCACAGCCTGGTGGAAGATACGCCCACAGGCGCTGATACCATTGAGTGCAGCGTTGGCCTGCTCAGGGTCGGTGCTACACTAACGGGCAACGCCGTCAGAGTGGAACAACAGCGATGAAATCACACAAAATCAGCGCCAGCCATCCAGCCCTGGCCGGGCATTTCCCGGGCCAGCCCGTGGTGCCCGGCGTGGTGCTCCTGGATCAGGTGTTGGGCGCAGCGCGCGAGCGCTTCCCGAAGTTGCAAATTCACGGTATTACGAAAGTGAAATTTGCCCAACAGCTGCTGCCAGAACAAACGTTCAGCATCGAGCTGGACACGCCGGCAGAAGACAGCCTGCCTTTTCGCTGCGTGCAAGACGGCAAACTCATTGCCCAGGGTCGGCTCGATGTGATCGGTGGCGCCTGATCGGCCGCCTTACTGCTCGCACCCGAAATTTTCAGTCTTTGGCGCTGGCGCCTTCTGATGCTGCGCCTGCCCTTGCAAGGAAGACTCGATGACTGACGTCAAACGCGTCCTGGCGGTTGGTTTTTCGCAGACGGGACAGCTCTCCCGTTTGCTGGATGCTGTGCTGGCACCGCTCCAGGACAGTGCTGCCATTGCCGTCACCCGGATCAGCCTGCAACCCCTGACGCCATTTCCCTTTCCTTGGCCGTTCTGGCGTTTTTTCGATACTTTTCCGGAATCTGTCTATGGCGAGCCGGCCCCTATTGATGAGAGCCAGATTCCTGAAGGGGACTTCGATCTGATTGTGCTGGCCTACCAGGTTTGGTTTCTCTCCCCGGCCATGCCGGCCATGGCGTTTCTGCAAAGTGCTCGTGGCCGCCGGCTGCTGGCCGGCAAGCCCGTGGTGACCTTGATCGGTTGCCGCAACATGTGGCTCATGGCCCAGGAGCGAATGAAAACCGAACTGCAGGCACTGGGCGCCCGACTGGTGGACAATATCGTCCTCACCGACAGTGCCCATGCTGCGTTCACCTTTATCTCCACGCCGGCCTGGATGCTGACGGGCAACAAGGGGCCCTTCCTGGGTGGTCTGATCCCGGCGGCGGGCATCAGCGACGCGGAGATTGCCGAGGCCCGGCGCTTTGGGATCGCCATGGCCCAGGCTCTGCCGACCCGGGACGCCAGCGATGACAGCCCCATGTGCCGCGGCCTGGGCGCTGTCAGCATCAACGAGCGGTTGATTGCCTCGGAGCGTGTGGTGCATCGCAGCTTCCGGCTCTGGGGCGCACTGCTGCGCAAGCTGGGTCGTCCCGGCGCGCCGCTGCGGCGGGCTACGCTGGTACTCTACGTTTTGTTTCTGGTCACCATGATTCTCACGGTGGTGCCCATCAGTGCGGTAATCAAAAGATTAGTGGCGCCATTCACCCGTGACCACATTGCCCGGCAACGGGCGTATTATGCCGCCCCTTCAGGTGAATCTTTGGAAGTTGGATCTTGACCGCATGAGCGATGTCTTCATCACCCAAACCGCCGCCTTTCTGCCCAATGCACCGGTGGACAATGACAGCATGGAACAGGTACTGGGCCAGGTGGGCAGCCGCCCGTCCCGCGCCCGCCGTACCATTTTGCGTAGCAATGGCATCAGCAGCCGCCACTACGCCATTGACCCGGCCACCGGCGACTTTACCCATACCAATGCCCAGCTAGGCGCCGCCGCTGTGCGCAACCTGGCCAGCCCCTGGTTCCGTCTGGAGCAGCTGCAGTGCCTGGCAGCCGGCACCACCATCGCGGATCAACTGGCGCCCAGCCATGGCAGCATGATTCATGGCGAACTGGGCCTGCCACCCTGCGAAGTGGTGGGCACCTCCGGCATCTGCCTGGCAGGCATTGCCGCCTTCAAATACGCCTATATGGCAGTGGCCAGCCGCCAGCATGCCAATGCTGTGGCACTGGGCTCGGAACTGGCGTCCGCCACCTTGCGTGCGGAAAACTTTGCCATGGAAACCGACGCCAAGATCGCGGCGCTGGAAAAACAACCGGAGCTGGCTTTTGAAAAGGATTTTCTGCGCTGGATGCTCTCTGACGGCGCCGGTGCCGTTCTCCTGCAGAACGAACCCACTGGCCCCCTGAACCTGCGCGTGGACTGGGTGGACATGCTGTCCTTTGCCGGCGAAATGGAAACCTGCATGTACGCGGGTGCCAACAAACTGGACAACGGCCAACTGCGTGGCTGGCTGGAGCTGCCCCAGGAAGAGCGTGCGGCTACTTCAGTGATGGCCATTAAGCAGGATGTGAAACTGCTCAACGCCCATGTCATGGAAATCACCGTGGAGCGGGCCATGCGCCACCTGAAAGCCAAGTACCGGCTGCAGGCCGAAGATTTCGACTGGTTCCTGCCTCATTATTCGTCGAACTATTTCCGCCAGCAGGTCTACGACCGCATGACCAATGCGGACATGGAAATTCCCTTCACGCGCTGGTTCACCAACCTGGCCACCAGGGGCAACACGGGTTCTGCCTCCATCTACATCATGCTGGATGAGCTGTTCCGCTCCGGTCAATTGCAAAAGGGGCAGCGCCTGCTGTGCTACATCCCGGAAAGCGGCCGCTTTTCCACCGGCTTTATCGCCATGACAGTGGTCTAGGGCGCGAGAAGGTGCTGCGTGGATAAGGATCAGGTGCCACAGGATGCCGCCAGCACCTATGGTGGCCATCGCAAACTTTTGTATGCGGTGGATGCGGATGGCCGCTACCAGGAAGTGCAGTCCTTGGGCTGGGAAGTGGAATCCAGCGCCACCCGAGCCGCCATTGCCGAAAGCGAACGACTGCGGGATGAAGCCTGGCAACGGGCCCAATTGGGCGCGTCCTCGCCCCTGGAAGTGCACATGCATGATAAGCGTATGGATGTGCCATTGCTGGCCGGCGCCAGTGGCATCGCTGCCTGGCGGGTGCGGCGCCACTTTCATGCCAAGCGCTTTGCGCGCCTGCCAGCGCGCATCCTGGCAAAGTACGCCGATGCCCTGGGTCTGACCCTGGAACAACTACAACAACTTCCCAACCGTCGGACCTGAGTCATGTCCAGCTTCCAACATCGTCAGTCTGCGCACTGCGAAAGTGGCGTTATGTCCAGCCTGCTCAGCCATCACGGCCTGCCCATGACCGAACCCATGGCCTTTGGTCTGGCTAATGCCCTGACCTTTGCCTATCTGCCGTTCGTCAAGATCAGCGGTATGCCGCTGATCGCGTACCGCATGCCGCCGCGCTGGATCATTAACAAACTGAGCAAGCGCATTGGTGCCCGTTTCGTCAGTCAACGCTTTCGCAACGAACAAAAAGGCATGGATCGGCTGGATGCGCTGCTGGATGCAGGCCATGTGGTGGGCTTGCAGGCGTCTGTTTATTGGCTGCCGTATTTTCCCGATGAAATGCGCTTTCACTTCAACGGCCATAACCTGATTGTGTATGGCAGGGAGGGTGATGAATATCTGATCAGCGACCCGGTATTCGAGCACGTTGTGCGCTGCCCGGTGGCAGATCTGCGCAAGGCGCGTTATGCCAAAGGCGCCCTGGGTGCAAGAGGTTTACTGTACTACCCCATCCAGGTGCCCAAAGATATTGATTACCACAAGGCCATTCCAGCGGCCTTGAGAGCCAACGACAGGGTGATGTCGAAGGCGCCACTGCCCATTGTCGGCGTTCGCGGCATCAACTTTCTAGCCCGCAATCTGGAAAAAACCGCGCGCAAACAGCCACGTCACCTGCCGCTGTATCTGGCGCATATCGTGCGCATGCAGGAAGAGATCGGCACCGGCGGCGCCGGCTTTCGCTTTCTCTATGCCAGTTACTTGCAGGAAGCTGCAACAAGATTACAACGGCAGGAGTTGGCCGATGCCGCACGCGCACTTACCGCAGCCGGGGACCTGTGGCGGGAGTTTGCCCTGGCGGCAACCAGGTTGAGCCGGCGCGGTGCGGAGCAGCAGGTCTCTTCAGTGGCTGATTTGCTGCGGGATTGCGCCGAGCGGGAACGCCAAGTCTGGGATCAGGTGCGCAGTATCAGGTTCGCGTGATCTGCAGCAGTGAATACCTTGGCCCATCGGCTTCACGATTGATCAGCAGCAACTGACGCCTATCATTTGCAGCCAAGAACTTGGCTGGCAGCGCAGCCAGCGCGCTGTCGTAATAACCAGGTGCCAAGGGTGCATCCGGCCACAGCTGCAAACCTGTGGCTGCGACAACTGCAGCGGTGTCCGCCGCCGCCATGAACTGGCCGGGTACCAACCAGGTTTCGGTTACCGGCAAGGCTTGGGACAGCAGCCATGCCAGAAGCGCGGCCTGGTCTGCAAACTGCACCACTGCTGCCAGTCGCCCCAGGGTTTGTGCCGGACGCACACCTGCGCGCAGGTAGAGCCAATGACTGCCTTCAGCCACTGGCGCATCAGCGGCTAGTTCCAAACGCCCCCGGTGTGCGGACAAGGGCTTGGTCACCAGATCCAGCGCACCCACCAGCGCAGCCTCTGTGTAACCGGCGCGCAGATCCAGCGCGGCCAGCGCCAATGCTGCCTCAAAAGGAAAGAAGCGGTTGCAGACAAAGTTGCTGCGGCCGGCCAGATTGAAATGTTTGGCCACGTAGAAATTCGGCGCGTTGCTCACCGTGTTGACGAAACTCAGTGGCTTGGGTGGCAAGCCTTGACGAAACAGGGCCTCCACCACATCCAGGGTGACGTCCAGATCGCCGCGCCCTGAACCCAAGTACACGGCGGTATTCGCTGGTGCCTGCTGCCCGGCCAGACAACGACCGGCGCCGATCAATGCCAATTGAATAAAGCGCCCTATGCGACGCACCGGGACGCCCAAGGCTTCGCGCACCAGTTCTTTCAGCGCCGGTGGCTCATCGGTCACCAACGCCTGATAGTCGCCGCTGGCACAGATCCAAATGTCAGGTTCAGTCTGCATTGGAAATAATCAAGGAGGTGTTGTTGCCG
This sequence comes from Pseudomonadales bacterium, assembly GCA_050486425.1. Taxonomy (GTDB): domain Bacteria; phylum Pseudomonadota; class Gammaproteobacteria; order Pseudomonadales; family Azotimanducaceae; genus SKXG01. The sequence continues at coordinate 10,562 of JBJHDG010000038.1, forward strand.
CCGAAACCAAAGAAATTCAGCATGAAATGTCCGGGAGCCAGCGGCAAGGGCGCCTGGTTCAAGCTGACGCCCAGATCTGCCCGCTCCGGACTGGCAATGCCCGGCGTGCCCGGTAGAAACCCCGCTTCGGCCGCCCCCAGGAACAACATGACTTCATTCAATCCACAAGCACCCAGGGTGTGGCCCAGATAGGGTTTCAACGCGCATACCGGTGGCAATTCGGCAAACAGCTGCCGCATGCCCGCTGCTTCCGCTTCGTCATTGTGCAGACTCGCCGTGCCATGGGCCTTGATGGCCTGAATCTGCTGCGGCTGCAAATCAGCCCGGGCCAGTGCCTGCCGCATCACCATGGTCACGGTGGATCCGTCCGGATTGGCGGCGGACATGCCATAGGTATCACAAAGATTGGCAGCGCCGCGCAGATAAAAGGGCTGCGCTATCTCTGGCCGCTGCTTGGACAACACCAGTGCTGCGCAGCCTTCGCCCAGGATCAGGCCATCGCGATCCCGATCAAAGGGCTGCATGCGCTGCTTGGCGAACAGGCCAAGCCCCTGAAAGCCGGTGGCCGTGATGACATTACAGAGCTCTACACCCACCACCAGGGCCACATCCAGCTCGCCCCAGACCAGCATATCCGCCGCGGCCATCAGGGCATTGGCACTGGCAGTACATGCTGTATTGAAACTGAAGTCCGGCCCGCCCAACCCGAACCTGTGCCGCAAATGCCGCGCCAGGTTGGAAATGCTGTTGCTGCCGATCAACGCCGTGGCTTCACCAGTGGTCGCCAGTTCGCGTATGTAGCGTGCTTCTGAGATGGAAACATCAGCGGAGGAAGTGCCCAGAAACAGGCCCGCACCAGCGCGGCCACGGGGGCTGAGGCCCGCTGTTTCCGCCGCCGCCAAGGCTTCAGCCACCACCGGCTCCAACACCTGGTACAGACGCTGTTCCACGTCGGTGAGCGGGCACTGCGCCAGCAACAGATAGGGCATGGAGTTCTCCGTGCCGCCGTAACTAAGGCTAATGCTGGTGGGCGCAGGCAATTGTCCCAGAGCTGCCACGCTGGCGGCCAGGTCTGTACCCAGGGCGTTGTGGGTGGCACCACCAAGAAACCAGGGCCGCTTTGTCATGGCAGCCTCACTTATGCGGAGGTACGGGCGAGGATAGTATCGCTGAGACTGTTGATACTGCGCAGTGCCTTGCGCGCTTCCGGACCGGCTTCAATACGCACGCCATATTTGTGCTGTACCGCCATACAGATTTGCAGAGCATCCAGGGAATCCAGATCCAGCGGGCCGCCGATCAGCGCTTCATCATCGCTGATGTCCTCCGGCGCTATGTCCTTGTCGCACTCTGCCACCACCAGTGCCTTCAAGGCTGCTTTCAGTGCTTGCTGCTCCAAACTCATTGCTAACCCATCGTCCAAATATCAAGTTTCAACACGGGCATGCAGCCCTCTGGCATCAGGCGCTATGGCGCTGCAGGCCCCGCGCCAGCAGCACAGCCAGCATACCGAAAGCCACCAAGGCGCCCGCATAGGGTAGCAGCTCCCGCGGGCCACCGCCGTGCAACAACACCACCAGCAGCCCATCCAGCCCCCAGCTCATGGGCGAGATCAGGGTCAACTGCTGCATCAGGGGCGGCATCACGAACTTGGGCACCATGATGCCACCGATGGCGGCCAGGATGATATTGCCCGCACCACCCAGCATGGTGGTCTGTTCAGTAGTCCGACAGATCACTGCAATCAGTAAGCCATAGCCCAAAGCTGCCACACTGAGGCTGACCGCCATCAGCGCCAATCCAGACCAAGACGCACCAACCAATGACAAAGCATCACCACCCAGTGCCGGCACCAGATAGATGCCGATCAGGAACATCACCACGACCTGCACC
>JBJHDG010000039.1:0-12323 GCA_050486425.1 Pseudomonadales bacterium
GTGTTCGCCTTCATATTCGGCAGCACTGAGAGCGGCAATAAGCGCCACTTTGCTGCCGTCACTGCGCAGACCTGAGATTTCACAGGACAGTTCTTCCTCGGCATTGCTACGGAACCCCTTCATGGCGGTCTTGAGCCGATCCGCATGCTCTGCATCCACCAGATCCAGCAGCGACAGACCCACCAGCTCATCCTGATCTTCGTAACCGAACAGCTTGGCATAGTCTTCGTTGGCAAAGATGTGCATGCCTTCGTGCACGTAGGCGATGGCGGTGGTGGCATTGGCCAGCAACAGATCGCAGCGTTTTTCCGCTTCTGCCAGGGCCTTGCGGGTTAGGGTGAGCTGTTTGCGCAGGCAGTGGTGGTGCAGCTCGCGTTTTACCACCAACAGCAGACGTTCGGGTTCGTCATCGAACACCACATCGCTGGCACCCAGCTGCATGCCGAAGGTCAGCATCTGAGTATCGCCGGGATGCTCCAGCAGGATGATGGGTAGATCTGGTGAGCGTTGGCGCAGACTGGGGATCAGCTTGTCGGCCTGATCCAGCGCCGCACTGCACAGCAGTAAATCGGGATGGTACTGACTGGCAGCAGCCAGGGCCTGCTCCAGGCTGTCACAGATCTGGGGCCGGGTGGGGATGCCGGCATCGCGGAGGAGGGAATCCAGCTCATGCGCCCGATTTTCCGAAGTGGTGGCGATGAGCAGGCGTACCGGTGAAGCTGTAGCCATGAGCAACTGTTGTCCCTGTCGTTGGTCCCTGTCCTGTGGGTTGCACCCGGGGCAGCGCCAGCCTTAGCGCTTGGGGCTGGTATAACTGATGGAATCCCAGAGATGGTTCATGCTGCGGTTCTCGGGGCGGTTTTCCAAGTAACCGTCCAACATACGGAATGTGAACTGGGTATAGCTTTCCGTCATTCGTACCATCCGCGTCAGCTGGGCGGTTTTCTGCTTGCCCTGGTGCCGGATGTGAACCTTATGCTGTTCAGCAAACCCCACCTGGGGAAGGATCAGCATGGGTGGCTGTTTGATGGCATCCAGTGCCGGCAACAGCAACGCCCGGCTGTACTCCCTTTGTCCCCCATGCTTGTCCAGACGGCGCACCGCGACGGCTATGGCTTTGGGGGAGAGCAACTCTATGCCGAGTCGCGACTGATTGCCATCATGGCGAAGCCAGCGGCAGTCGGCGATGCACCAGCGATCATCGTCCCGCTCCCGGATCGCCAGCAGTTCACCGGCCAGCAACTGGGGCGGAAAAGGCCCTTGCCAGCGCAGACCGAAGCCGGCCGGGCTGTTGTCCTCCACCAGCACATCCTGACAAAGGTAGGTGCTGGCAGCCTCGGCCTTGCGCCGGCCGTCGTCCTTGCGTTTCTGCAGCAGCAGCAACTGAGGGTCTTCGATGTTGGGATTTTCCGGCATGCGCATGGGGCCGGCATCAAAGGCCTGGGCCCAGGGATCATTCACCACGGGCGCCCTCGGGTCCACCTTGCGGCTGGTGTCGAGAAAGGGGTTCAGCTCGCGCCGCAGCAGGGCGTCGGCGCTGCCCACCAGATCGGCGAACTCCACGCCGCCGGACATGTAGTAGTGTACAGCGCGCATGCCCACACAGATCTTCATGGTGCCGTTGCCCGGCAGGCGCTGGAAGGCGCGTTTGCGGATCAGGCTCCAGGCGTGGACCAAATGCTGTAAGAGATCTGGCTGCAGCCCATCAATGCGGGCACGGCTGGGTTGGCCCTGCAGGGCATCATCCAGGGCGCTGGCCAGGGTCTCGCTGCGGATGGCCCTGATTGCCGGGCCATCTGCGGGTGCCAGGCGCCGGTGCCGGGGTGGCGCGTCCTGACCCAGATCCACCACCAGCAAGCTGTCCTGATGGGCAGGTAGCAGTGCGGCGAACTGCACCCAATGTTCCAGGGCGGTATAGATCTGAGTCAGGTGGCGTTGGCGCAGCCGGTTTGGGTGCGCACCCGCCAGCAGCAGCATGCGCAGATAAACTTGGCCAATGCTGAGCAGTGCCTGGCCATCCTCGTCCGCATAGGCGTGGTCAGTGATGTGCTCATCCTCAGCCAGTTGGTAGAGCTGGTGCAGCTGGCGCCAGGTGCCGGTGGCCAGGTTGGTATAGTGCTGGTAGGCACGCAGTAGCGCCTGGGACAGATCAGACATTGACCTGTGTACGGCCAGGCCCAGGGCTTTGCGACTGTCGGTGCTGGACTCGGCCAGGGCTTGTCGCACGCAGCTGCGGTAGGCCAGGGCCAGGTCCATTTGCAGCTGCTGGGCGGCGGCTGCCGGGCCGTCGCCCAGATGGGAGCTGCCAGCGGCGGCCTTATCCAGGCGGGCACAGAGGAACTGCACCCGCGGCCGGAGTGCCTCCAGACAGGACAAGCGTTGCTGTAAAGAGGCCTGCAGCCGGCTCAGCTCGGTAATCGCCCGGTGCAACTGGCGCGCACATTCCTGGGTATTGGCCATGGGCAGTTCCGCGGCCCAGGCGCGCAAGGCCTCTGGCTTGGCTGGGCCGGCACTGAGCCGGTCCAGATCCAGATCCGGTGCGCTCAGGTCCAGCTTGTCTTCCGTAATCGGCATGATGCGGCTCGCTGCCTGTGGCCACAGGTTCTGCGGGTATGCAGAGTTATCGGATTACCACACAAAAACAGTATAGGCCATTGAATTGGCGGCAATTAGCAATGGTTTATGAGTCAGATGTGCTAATTGACGGACAATACTTGCTTGGCGGCTTCCCCCGGGACTTCCTGGGCCAACTTGGGCACCAGGTATCCCGGCAGCCGGGCACTGATGGCAGCCAGCAGGGCCCGACCTTCGGCGGCGGAGACGAGAAAGTGGCGGGTACCCTGCACTTGGTCGGGCAGATGCAGGTAGTACGGCAGCACGCCGTGGGCGAATAGAGCTTCACTTAAGGCCACCAGGCTGTCGGCGTCGGCGTTGACCCCGCGCAGCAGCACGGCCTGATTCAACAGGGTGATACCAGTGTGGCGCAGTGCGGCTATGGCCTGGCCCAGCTGGGTATCGATTTCCCGGGCATGATTGATATGCAGTACCAGCACAACGGGCAACCGGCTACTGCCCAGTACCTCCAGCAGCGTCGGCGTGATACGGCTGGGAATGACCACGGGCAGCCGGGTATGAAGACGCAGTCGGCGCAGATGGGGAATAGCCTGGGCACGGGCCAGCAGCGATGCCAGCAACGCGTCCTTGAGCATCAGGGGATCGCCACCGGACAGGATCAGTTCGCTGATGCTGTTGTCCGCGGCAATGGCTTCCAACGCCGGCAGTTGCCGGGACTGCTGGTGGGCGTCATAGGGGAAGTGGCGGCGAAAACAGTAACGGCAGTGCACGGCGCAGCTGGGGGCAGCCACCAGCAGGGCACGACCCTGGTACTTCTGGATCAGGCCTGGGCTGCGGGTGGCGCTGGCTTCCTGCAGGGGATCTGTGTGCAGCGCTGGATCCAGCTGCTGTTCCGCAGCCAGGGGTAACACCTGCCGCAGCAGCGGATCCCTGGGATCACCGGGTTGCATGCGCTGCACGAATGCCCGGGGCACACGCAGCGGAAAGTCCGGGTGCGGATCCGGGGTCAGACCGGCAGCTGTCAGGTCGGCCCGACGCAGGTCCAGCAGGGCCAGCAACTGATCCAGATCCGTGACCAGGTCCGCCAGTTCTGCCTGCCAATCGCCGGGCTGGTGCAGGTTCTTCGCAGCTATCAGGTTCACGGGTATGATGGGCGCCTTTTTGAACCGGGCAATGGAAGGATCATGGCGAACTATTCTACCAACGAATTCAAGGCAGGCCTGAAAGTAATGCTGGATGGCGATCCCTGCAGCATCGTGGAAAACGAGTTCGTCAAGCCCGGCAAGGGCCAGGCCTTCAACCGGGTGCGCCTGCGTAACCTGAAAACCGGCCGCATCTGGGAGCGGACCTTCAAGTCTGGGGAATCCCTGCCCGGGGCCGATGTGATGGATGTGGACATGGAGTTCCTCTATCACGACGGCGACAACTGGCACTTCATGAAAACCGATGGCAGCTTCGAGCAAGTGGAAGCGGGCAAGGAAGTGGTGGGGGATACCAGCCAGTGGCTCAAGGAACAGGAAACCTACACCGTGACGCTGTGGAATGATCAGCCCATTGCCGTGGCGCCGCCGAACTTTATTGAGCTGGAAGTGGCGGAAACGGATCCAGGTATCCGCGGTGATACGGCTACGGGTGGTACCAAGCCGGCCAAGCTCACCACCGGCGCTGTGATCAAAGTGCCTTTGTTTGTGAACATCGGCGATAAACTGCGCGTGGACACCCGCAGCGGTGAATACGTCAGCCGGGCCAAATGATGCCTGGCAACCCAGCGCTGCGCTGAGTGACCTGCTGCAGCGCAGTGCGCTGCTGGCCCAGATTCGTGCTTTTTTCGCTGCTGCCGGTGTGCTGGAGGTGGATACCCCAGTGTTGGGTCGGTATACGGTCACCGAGCCGGGAATCCAGAGCCTGCAGCTCAACACCGGCCACTACCTGCAAACCTCGCCGGAATACCATTTGAAGCGTTTGCTGGCTGCGGGTGCGCCGGATCTGGTGCGCATCGGCCCGGTGTTTCGCCAGGATGAAAGTGGGCGCTTGCACAATCCCGAGTTCACCCTGGTGGAGTGGTACCGGCGCGGCTACGTCCTGGCCGATCTCATGCAGGAAGTGGCGGCCTTGGTGGATCTCGCCCTGGGTGTGGGCAATTACCACCAGCTACGCTACGACCAGCTCCTGCTGGCCACCTTCAACCTCGATCACCAGGCGCCGCTGGCGCAACTGCAGCAGGCCACGCAATCCCTGGCGGCGCCCCTGCCGCCCGGTGAGCGCGATCGGCGCACCCTGCTGGATTTGCTGTTTGCCGAAGCCTGCACCCGGCGTGCCCGGCAGCAGCCGCACGAGCGCCTGTTCATCACTCACTTTCCCGCCGATCAGGCCGCCCTGGCGCGCCTGGTGCCTGATGCCCAGGGGCGGCTGCTGGCGGCCCGTTTTGAATTGCTGGTGGCGGGCATCGAGCTGGCCAATGGTTACGATGAACTTTGCGATGCTGCGGAAATGGCCCAGCGCATGACCCGGGATCAGCAGCGTCGCGTCGCCCTGGGGTTGCCGGCGGTCGCAGCGGATACCCGCTTACTGGCAGCCATGGCGGCTGGCTTGCCGGCCTGCGCCGGCGTGGCCCTAGGATTTGATCGGTTGTTGCTGCTGCGCTTGGGGCGACAGCAACTGTCGCAGGTATTGCCCTTTGCCGGTGATTCAGCCTGAAGCCTGGGTGTAACCCCAAGCGGCGGCGCGGCTAGACGCCGGTCAGCACCCCCAGGCTCTGCCCCATTTGCACCCGCACGCCAGGCGCGAGGCTGGTATCGGGATCCAGGGCACCGGGCGGGGTGAGCACGATGGCGGTGGATCCCATGCGGAAGCGGCCCAGTTCATCGCCCCGGGCAAAGGGTAGCGCCAGTTGCTGCTGGCGCACTTCCGGATAGGGTGAGCGCGGGCCGTCCCAGACGGTGTCGATGCTGGCTACGATCAGTGCGCCCACCAGGATCACCACCATGGGGCCGAACGCCGTGTCAAAGCGGCATACCAGTCGCTCATTGCGGCAGAACAGATCCCGGATACCTGCCTCGGTACGGGCGTTGACGGAGAACAGCTGGCCCGGAATCGCGGTACAGCCCACCAGGGTGCCGTCGAAGGGGACATGGACCCGGTGGTAGTCGGCCGGCGCCAGGTACACTGTTGCAAACCAGCCGCCCTCGAATTGCCGCGCCAGCTGCTCGTCATACAGCAGACTGCCCAGTCGGTAGTGAATGCCTTTGGCCTGCATCAGCATGCCCTGGGCGACGGGTCCGCACTGACTGATGGTGCCATCCGCCGGGCTCACCAGGGCGTTTTGCGCATCCGGCAGTGGGCGGGCACCGGGGGCCAGTTCGCGGGTAAAGAAGTCATCAAAGCTGTGATAATCCGCTGCCTGCTTGCGCGCGGCGTCGGCCAGGGAAATCTCGTAGAACTGGCTGAGGCTGCGGATCAGGGCGTCCTTGAGCCAAGGTGTGCGGCTGCTGGTCAGGCGCCCCACCAGGCGGGACAGGCCATGTTGTGGCAGCACATTCTGCAGGCGACTGAAAGGATTACTCATGATGCTCCGGTTAGGTATGCGGTAGGTCGCTGGCTAGCGTGGGTTGTCGCCGCTCACCACGGGCAGCGCCGGGTCATTGCCCCACTCCGACCAGGAGCCGTGGTAGGCCTTCACTTTTGGAAAACCCAGGATGCGTGCGGTCATATACGACAGGCCGGATCTGTGGTGGGTCTGGCAGTGGGTAATCAGGCGCTTGTCCGGGGTGAGGCCGTGGCTACCCAGTAGTTCCGCCACATCCTCCCGCAGCCGCAGTGCCCGGCTGCGGTCCATCAGATCCAGCCAGTCCAGATGCACGGCACCTGGAATATGTCCGCCCCGGGCGGCGGCCACCCGGCGCCCCGCATATTCGTCGGCGGAGCGCACATCCCAGATCCGGCAGTCGGGATCATCCAGGGCCTGGAGTACATCCGGGGCATCTGCAATGGGGGCCGGATCCAGCTGCAACACGGGCTTGGTGGGGGTGATCACCGGTGTTTCCTGGGTCAATGCCAAGCCAGCGGCCACCCAGGCATGCAAGCCACCGTTGAGGTAGCACCAGCGATGATGGCCGATGACATCCAGGGTCCAGGCCAGACGCCCGGCCCAGCCGCCGCCTTCGTCGTCGTACACCACCACCAGGTGTTCCGGGGTATAGCCGATGCTGCCGAACAGGGCTTCCAGCTGCGGCAGGGATGGCAGCTTGCCGGGGGCTGGCGCCGTGCCAGCGATCAGGGCCTGGGGCGGCACGTGCACCGCACCTGGGAGATGTCCCTGGGCATACACCGCCGGGCTGGTGACCTGCGCCAGCAGCAATTGGCCTTGCTCCTGCAGTTTCTGCAGCTGCTCAGGTTCGATCAGATGTCGGATGGGCATGATGGCAGAGCGACGTTGGTAGCCGATAAAGGTGGCGATCATACAAGGATGCTGGCGCAGTGCCCAGAATCAGCGGCTGCAAGGGCGCGCCGGCTGCACTATGCTGCGAGCTTTCATCCTACCGGCTCGTATTGCGCTGCGTTCGCGCGCGTGTTGGTGTGTTCACTTTGATTGTTTTGGGAGTTGCCATGTCTGCAGACAGCCAAGCCGCCAGCACCGACCAGCTGCCACCACTGGTGTGGATGGACCTGGAGATGACTGGTTTGGATCCGGCGGTGGATGTGATCATTGAGATCGCCACCCTGATCACAGATGCCGATCTGAACGTGCTGGCGGAAGGTCCGGTGCTTGCCATCCACGCCAGCGACGCGCAGCTGGCGGCCATGGACGACTGGAATCAACGCCATCACGGCGAGTCCGGTTTGCTCACCCGAGTAAAAAATTCACCGGTATCCATGGCCGAAGCCGAGGCCCAGACGCTGGCTTTTCTCGCTCAGCATACGCAGCCGCGCAGCTCGCCGCTGTGCGGTAACAGCATCTGGCAGGATCGGCGTTTTCTCACCAAATACATGCCAACCCTGGAAGCCCATCTGCACTATCGCATGCTGGATGTCAGTACGGTAAAGGAGCTGGCGCGGCGGTGGCGGCCTGATCTGCTGGCGGGATTCACCAAGAAGAACGCGCATCTGGCGCTGGATGACATTCGCGAATCTGTCGCCGAGCTGGCGTATTACCGCACACATTTTTTTCAGTTGCAGACCCCATCCTGATGGCAATGATGGATTAGCGCCTAGGGATAGCTGCTGAACAGCGCAACGCCATCCTGGTTGAACAGCAGCACCTGGTAGGGGTCTTGGCGCCCATCCATTTCCATGCCGGGTGAGCCAATGGGCATGCCGGGTACGGCAAGGCCGGACGCAGCAGGACGTTCCTCTAGCAGGCGATATATGTCGGCTGCGGGTACGTGCCCTTCAATCCGGTAGCCGTCAATGATGGCCGTGTGACAGGAACCCAGTACATCGGGCACGCCCAGCTGACGCCTGGTGGCCAGCGGATCCTGGACATAGTGCCGGGTTACCTGGATCCCAGCGGCTTCAATATGATCCGCCCAATCGCCACAGCAGCCGCAGTGTGGACTCAGGTACATCTGCATCTGCATCTGCGGCTGTGTAACTGCCGCCGCTTGTTGTTGGGGAATCCTTTCGGCTTCACAGGCGCCCAGCATTAGCAGCAGCGCCGCCATGCAGCAGCGTGCAAGCACCAGGCTGACAGGTTGGGTGTGACTGGTCATAAATTGCTCCAGAACAAGCTGCAGGATGACTGCCGCGACCACCAGACTGCGCTCAGGTTGGTGGTGATCGGTGCGCGCGGCAATAAGGGATTCCGCACTTGGCCCCACTTACCCAGGTTGCTGCTGCCGGCGTATCGCCCACTCCAGGTGCTCTGGCAGCCAGGGTGGGACTTCTGTCAGATCTGCCAGCGCGGCAAGGCGTGCCTGTAGTGCTGCCAGCACAGCGCCGTCCGCAGGTGCGTTGCCCAAGGCCACTGCGAGGTTGCGCAGCCATTGCCAGTAATTGATACGGCGCAGCGGCATGCCCTGGGTGTGCTGCAAAAAGGTGGCTTCGTCCCAGGCGAACAGCGTCAACAGCGGTGCTGCCGCCAGCCCATGCCGCGGGCGGAAATCCGCTTCCTGGGTGTAGTTTGCATAGCGGTTCCAGGGACAGACGAGTTGGCAATCATCACAACCGAAAATGCGATTGCCCATGGCGCCGCGCAGCGGTTCGGGAATGGGACCTTTGTTTTCGATAGTGAGATAAGAAATGCAACGTCGCGCATCCAATTGCCGGGCGCCCACAATGGCCTGGGTGGGACAAACATTGGCGCAGGCTTGGCAGCGACCGCAGTGATCTGTAGTGGTGACCGTGTCCACCGGCAATGGCAGGCTGGTGAAAATTTCCCCGAGAAAAAACCAGGAGCCAGCATCCCGGGTCAGCAGCAAACTGTGTTTGCCGATCCAGCCCAGGCCAGCTTTTTCCGCCAGGGGTTTTTCCAGAATGGGCGCGCTGTCGGTAAAAGCGCGGATGCCAGCGTCCGCACAGACGGTCTGAATCTGCTGTGCCAGGCGGGTTAGGCGGCGTCGGATCAGCTTGTGGTAGTCCCGGCCCAGGGCGTAGCGGGAGATGTAGGCGAGCTCAGTTTGTTTCAGCACCCTAAGGGGTTGCGTATCCGGCGCCAGATAATCCATGCGCGCGCTGATGACCCGGAGCGTGCCTGGCACCAGGCTGGCCGGTGCCAGGCGCTTATCCAGATGCCGGGCGATATAACCCATGCTGCCGGCGTAGCCATTGGCCAGCCAGGTGCGGACATCTTCGCTGTAAGCCGCAACATCCGTATCGGTGATACCGACCTTGGCAAAGCCCAACGCTTGGCCCCAGGATTTGATGTCAGCGGCGAGTCTGTTGTAATCCATGCCTGTTATTTAGCGCCAAGGAGCTTACCCGGTAATGGCCACACTGGTGGATTGGCCCCTGCCCGGACCGCTGTTCACAGCGGCCCAGGTGCGGCGTATGGATGCCCAGGCCATTGCCGGGCATGGTATCCCCGGCATTGTGCTGATGAAACGCGCCGGTCAGGCGCTGCTCGCGGTGGTGCAAACCCACTGGCCTGAGGTGCGCAGCCTGACCCTGGTCTGCGGCAAAGGCAACAATGCGGGTGATGGTTATGTGTTGGCGGGCCTGGCGTTGAACCAGGGCATGGCGGTGCAGCTGCTGCAATTGGGTGCGGCTGATGCCTTGAGCGGCGATGCAGCCCTGGCCCGGGACTGGGCGCTGGCGCAGGGCGTGCAGATTGAACCACTGCCCCTGGCGGCACCGGCGCTGAACTGTCGGGGTGAATTGCTGGTGGATGCCCTGCTGGGTACCGGCGTGCGCGGCCCGGTTGCCGATGCCCATGCGGTGCTGATCCAGCAGATCAACGCGCTCGCTGCCCAGGGTCTGCCGGTGCTGGCGGTGGACGTGCCCTCCGGGCTGTGCCCGGATACGGGCGTGCCGCTGGGGGTTGCGGTGCAGGCCAACCGCACCCTGAGTTTCATCGGCGCCAAGCGCGGCCTGTGCACGGGTACAGGACGGGACTTTGCTGGTGTCATCAGCGTCGCAGATCTGGGCGTGCCCGCCGCCGTGCTGGATCAGGAGGCGGGCGTGACCTGTTTGCACTGGCCGGCACTGCTGTCCTGGCTGCCCAATCGGCGTCCCAATGCCCACAAGGGTGATGCCGGCCATGTGTTGATCATTGGTGGCGATCTCGGCATGGGTGGCGCCCTGGCGCTGGCTGGTCAGGCGGCGCTGCGTGTGGGGGCCGGCCTGGTGTCTGTATTCACCCGTCCGGCCCATGTGGCGCCGCTGCTGGCACGGCAACCGGAGCTGATGGTGCTGGGCGCGGATGATCCGCTGGCACTGCAGCCCTTGCTGGCCAAAGCCGATGTGGTGGCCATTGGCCCCGGGTTGGGCACTTCGCCCTGGGGCCAGGCGCTGTTGGCGGCGGTGCTCAGTGGTTTGGGTGAGCGGCCTATGGTGGTGGATGCTGATGGCCTGAATCTGCTGGCCGGCCAAGCCTGGCGGCCAGCCCGACCGGATCAGGTGTTGCTGACGCCGCATCCCGGTGAGGCCGCCCGCCTACTTAGCGCCACAGACGGCCCGCTAACCACCGCGCAGGTGCAAGCCGACAGATTCGCTGCGGCCACAGCCCTGGCGCAGCGCTGGCAGGCGACGCTGATCCTGAAGGGTGCTGGCAGCCTGCTGGCGTGGCCGGCCCAGGCTGCCGGTCTGCCCGAACTGCCTGCGGCGGCGCCAGCCCTGGCGTGCTGTATGGACGGCAATCCTGGCATGGCCAGCGCCGGTATGGGGGACTTGCTCACTGGTCTGGCCGCCGGTTTGCTGGCCCAGGGCCTGCCCCTGGTGCCTGCTGCAGCACTGGCCATCTGTCTGCATGGCGCTGCTGGTGATTGGGCGGCGCAGCACCTGGGTGACCGTGGCCTGAGTGCCAGCCAGCTGCTGGATTTCCTGCAGCCGTTACTCAATGCGCGGGATGAACAGCCATGAGCGCAGCAAGTAAACAGGAAGCAACCCGCACCCTGGCCGATGAGGCAGCGACCCTGGCCCTGGGCGCCGAACTGGCCGCTGAGCTGCGCGGCAATGAGCGCATTTACCTGCACGGCGACCTGGGTATGGGCAAAACCACCCTGGTGCGCGGCCTGCTGCGCGCCTTGGGTCATCAGGGCCCGGTAAAAAGTCCCACCTACACCTTGATAGAGCCTTACCAATTTCCTAGCTTTATGGTCTATCATCTTGATTTGTATCGTATCGCAGATCCGGCAGAATTGGCCTATATTGGCCTGGACGAGCTCATGGAGGAGCGCGCCATCATGCTGGTGGAATGGCCTGAGCGGGCAGGCAGCCTGCTCCCGGTGGCAGACATCGAACTGCACCTGGGCCCCCAAGGAGAAGGAAGAACCATTGCGATCCGTCGCCGCATGCTCTGAGCCTCACCTGCGCACCTGGCGCTGGCCGCTGTTGTTGTCGCCGTTACTGCTGAGTCTGCTGGCCAGCACGGCGGCACTGGCCAACCCGGTACGCATCGAGGGTGTGCGCCTGCACCAATCGCCCGAATACACCCGGGTAGTGTTCGATACCTCAGCCGCAGTGCGCTTCAATGTGTTCACACTGGAGAATCCGCACCGGGTGGTGGTGGATGTCACCGGTGCCAGTCCCCGCCCCGGCTTTGATTTTGCCAGCGTCAATCTCAGCAACACCGCGCTGCAGGGTATCCGCGGCGCCGCCCGTGGCAGTGACTACCGCATCGTGCTGGAGGTGGGCCGGGCACTGAATCCCAACGGTTTTACTTTGGCGCCGGTGGCGCCTTACGGCCATCGCCTGGTGGTGGATCTGCACGGCGCGCGCGCACCCGGTGTCCGTCCCGCTGCTCAGACCAGTACGCGCACCACGGCTGACAGCCGGGGGAATAACCGCAATATCCTGATTGCCATCGATGCCGGCCATGGCGGCGAGGATCCTGGCGCTGTGGGTGTGGGTCGGGTGTATGAAAAGCATGTGGTGTTGGCCATTGCCCAGGAAGTGAAACGGCTGCTGGATCAGCAGCCAGGTTTCAGCGGTCAGCTGGTGCGCACCGGTGATTACTACATATCCCTGCGTCAGCGCACCGAGATTGCCCGGGAGATGCGGGCGGATCTGTTCGTCTCCATTCACGCCGATGCTTTCCACAATGCGGCTGCCCGCGGGGCGTCCGTGTACACCCTCTCCGCCCAGGGTGCCACCAG
>JBJHDG010000040.1:0-12304 GCA_050486425.1 Pseudomonadales bacterium
GCTTCGCCATCAGCCTGTCAGCATTGGCAGGCATGTTGTTGGCGCTGGATGGTTGGGCGGCGCCCATTGATTTGACGTTACTGCTTGTCGGCGTGCTGCTGGCATCGGCCGGCGCCGCTGGCTGTAACCATTACTTCGAGCGGGATCTGGATGCGCGCATGCAGCGCACACGCGGCCGCCCATTCGTGACAGGTGTGCTGCAGCCGGCCTGGTACTGGCCCTGGATTTTCGCCTTGCAAATACTGCTGGGCACTGGCTTGGCAGCCTGGGGTGCAGGTTGGCTGTCGGCGCTGTTCGTGCTCGCAGGCGCACTCACCTATGCCTTGGTGTACACCCTGTGGCTGAAACGTCGCACGCACTGGAATATCGTCATTGGTGGTCTGGCTGGATCCTGGGCGGTCCTCGCTGGCGCGGCCGTGGTGGGTCCTGCAGCACTGCTGGATCCGGCCGTATTGGCGTTGGCGCTGGTGCTGTTCCTCTGGACACCCTCACATTTCTGGAGCCTATCCATCGCTGTTGCTGAAGATTATCGTCGTGCCCAGATCCCCATGCTGCCGGTGGTGCAGGGGTTGGTGCCGGCGGCCCGCTGGACACTGCTCAATGCCTTGCTGCTTGCCGCTGCTGCGTTGCTGTTGGCCTGGTTTGCCGGGCATTGGTTGATCTGGATCGGTGCCAGCTTTGGTGCCGTGCTGGTAGTACAAAAGGCTTGGGTCCTGTTTCGCCATCCGGATGCGGCGGCAGGCGCCGCCTTGTTTCGCGCCTCACTGGTACAACTGCTGGTGTTGATCGCCGCGCTGGTGGGAGCCGCCAGCCTATGAAACCTCCCGGGGTCGCTACCTACACTTCTTGGTTGCTGTTCTCCCTCTTGCTGTGGCTGCCAATTGCCATGGCTCAGGACGCAGCGGCAACGAGCAAAGACACCAGCGTCAATCGCGTCCTGGCTTTGAGTGAAGGGGCTATTGGTAACCAGATTCCCCCCACCCTATTCCTGGATGCGCAGGGTAAGCCGCTTGATCTGGCCGATTTTCAGGGCAAGCCATTGCTGATCAGCGTGATTTTTTCGGCCTGCGTGCACTCGTGCAGTGTTGGTACCCGGCATCTGAATCGAACGGTGCAGGTGGCGCGCAATGCGCTGGGTGCAGACAGCTTTACGGTGGTCACCCTGGGCTTTGATTATCCGGTGGATCGCCCGGATGCCATGCGCAACTATGCCGTCCGTCACGGGGTGAACGACCCCAACTGGCACTTTCTCTCTGCCCAGGATCCGGACAGTCTGGAGCAATTGCTGAGCGCCTTAGGTTTCTATTACGAGCCTTCAGCGCGTGGTTTTGATCACAGTGTGCAAGTCAGCATGATAGACGCCAACGGTATCTTGCGCCGCCAGATCTACGGTGAGACGTTCCCGACGCCCTTGCTGGTGGAGCCGTTGAAGCACATGACCCTGGGTGAGTTGCCGCCGGATGCAGGCTTGTTGCAGCGGGTAAGTAGCCGCGTGCGTTTGTTCTGTACGACCTATGATGCCAAGGCGGATCGATACTATTTCGACTATTCGTTGTTCGCGGGTATTTTTATCGGTCTGTTGGTGTTGGGGTCGGTATTTATCTGGCTGATCAAAGAGATGTTTGTTAGAAGGCGTGCCCTGGCGGCGGAATGAACAAAGTTGTTGCTCTCGGAGCATTTTCGAAAAGTTCCATCCTTGACTACCTCTCGCAAATTTTGCTGGGTGTAACCCGTTACCTGGGTGCGTTGACCATATTCTGTTTCTGGATTGCCCTGGTCAGCGGCGTTTATCTGTTCATTTTCTACGAAACCTCTCTCTCTGGCGCCTGGCTGTCCGTGGAGCGTATGACCCACGAGCAATGGTATGTGGGCGGGCTTATGCGCTCGCTGCACAGATATTCGTCGGATCTTGCTTTGCTGGGCATGTTCGCACACCTGATTCGTGAATTTTATCGTGGCAGGTTCAAGGGCGTGTTCTGGTTCTCCTGGATCACCGGTATCCCGCTGATCTGGCTGGTCTATACCTTCGGCATATCCGGTTACTGGATGGTCTGGGATGAGGTGGCTCAGGTCGTAGCGCTGGGCACCGCGCGTTTGCTGGATGCGCTGCCGATTTTCACCGATCCCATGATCAGGGCATTTCTAAGCAACGAAGCCGTCAGCGAACGATTCTTTACGCTCATCGCGTTTATTCATCTGGTGGGCTTGCCGATTGTGCTGGTGTTGGCGATCTGGTTTCACTTGCTGCGTATTCGCCTGCCCAGAATCAACCCGCCCAAGCCCATCATGCTAGCCTGTTTGCTGCTGTTGGTGCTGGTATCCGTGATCAGGCCGGTGGTCAGTCACGCACCGGCGGACATGTCTGTAGTACCTAATAACCTGCAGCTGGACTGGTTGTATCTGGCCGTGTACCCGCTGATGGACTTCAGTTCCGAAGCCCTGATCTGGTTGCTGGTCACCGGCTTCTCGCTGCTGCTGTTGTTGTTGCCGCTGTGGCCGGTACCCAAGCCGGTTGTTGCGGAGACTAATCTGGATAACTGCAGCGCCTGTGGCTTTTGTGCTGAGGACTGTCCCTACGGCGCCATTACCATGGTGCCACGTACCGACGGTCGCAAGCTGGAGCTGCAGGCTGAGGTGGATCCGGATCTTTGCGTGGGCTGTGGGGTCTGTGTGGGCGCCTGCCCATCTTCATCGCCTTTCCGGCACAAGTCGCCACTCTTTTCCGGTATTGAAATGCCCAATCTGGGGATTGATGGTCTCAAGCAGCGACTGGATGCCATGCGTCCTGCGTCTGCGTCTGCATCTGCGCCAGAGACTGGGACCGCTGGCGCACGCCTGCTGGTGGTCGGCTGTGATCAGGGGTTGCCGGTACGTGAACAGCAGACCCCGGGTGTGCATGGCATCAGCTTGCCCTGTATTGGCATGCTGCCCACGGCCTTTATCGATTACAGCTTGAAAAATACGGCGGATGCCGTGCTGATTGCCGGATGTGTGGATTGCCACTATCGCTATGGCGATGAATGGCTGGTGCAACGACTGCAGTCGGAACGGGACCCGGTCTTGCGCAGCCGGGTGCCGAAAGATCGGGTACATGTACGCTGGCTGGGTGCTCATGACCAAGCCGGGTTGGGCCAGGCGATTGCCGATGTGCGGGCAGCGCTGGCCACAAGGCCAATGCAATGGCAGACACCCGACGGCGCTGTGTCACCACAGGACGAGTCACAGCACGAGCCACAGGACAAGCCACTGGAGGGGCGCCAATGAGCAAGCCCGCATCCGCGCCGGCGGCGGCAGTTAACATTGCCTGGCAGCGACCCTGGCGGTATCGGCTCATTGGTGCGGCCTGCTGGTTGGGTTTTTTTGTCGCTTTGTTGTTGCTTACTCAGGGGCCTACCTATACCGCCATTGCAGCGGATCAAGCCGAGCTGAAACTGAGTCTGGCGCACCTGACTCAGCGCCTGGAACCCTGTGAAGTCCTCAGCATGGAAGAGATCGCCCAACTGCCACCGAACATGCGCATCGCTGAGCGCTGCCCCCGCGAACGGGCCAGGGCGCTGCTGGAAGTCTATGCCAATGATCAGCTGTTGCTGCGGGAGCAGATCCGTCCTGCGGGTCTGCACCGGGGTGGGCGCAGTTATTGGTATCAGCGCTGGATTCTGCCTGCGGGTGAGTACCAGCTGCGGGTGGCCCTACGGGATTCCCCGAGGGAAATTGGCTTTGATCAGGAGCAGACTTTCTCCACGGTATTAGCGCCCGGCACATCTGTACTACTTCATATTGGCGATGGCGACATGTCGCTACAGACTGGGAAGGGCAGATGAGGCGGGTGGTTGCAAACTCAATGAGGGCATAAGCCCAGGCCCGGAGAGGCGAATCCAATGATGACTGTTATTGCCGCCCAGCCCACATCCATACCCGTGCAGCATGCTGAGTATGTGGTATCCATACCCAGGGATCACCGCCGTCCATTGGCGGCCTTTTGGCTGCTGACGGGCGTGGCGGCGCTGCTGATCTCCGGATTGTTCGTGTTGCTGATTCTGGCGTCCCGCACACCCGGATTGCAGGCACTTTTCCCTTGGCAGAATTTTTTCCATATGGCCATTGTTGCCCATGTGGATTTCTCGGTGCTGATCTGGTTTGCGGCATTTGCCGCACTGTTTTGGTCGCTGACCAGCGCGCCGCGTGCGCTGCCGCTGCAGCTGACGGGCGCCGCGCTGGTGCTGTTGGGCGCGCTCTGTATGGCCGCTGGCCCTTTTTTTGGCGGCGTGCCATTGATGAGCAACTATGTCCCTGTGTTGGTGAATACAGCATTCATCAGCGGGCTGGTGTTATTTGCTGCTGGTTTCATACTGTTGGCACTGCATGCCCTGATCTGTGCAAAGCCGCTGGGTACACCGCTGACGGGTGAGGGTGTGTTGCGGTTTGGTGGCCAGACGGCGGCGTTGGCCATTGTGCTTGCAGGTGGTGCGCTGATCTGGTCGTATCTGCGCACGCCGGAATACCTGCACGGCATGGCCTACTACGAAGTTCTGTTCTGGGGTAGCGGGCATATTCTGCAGTTCGCCTGGGTGCAACTGATGTTGGTGGTGTGGCTGTGGTTGGCGCACCTGGGACAAGTGCAAAATCCGTTGTCAGCCCGCATTAATCTGTTCCTGCTGCTGTTGGGTATCGTGCCGGTGTTTCTCTCGGTCTGGGCTTATTTGGCTTTTGATGTTGCCGGCCATCAGCATCGCAACTTCTTCGTTTGGTTGATGGCGGCCGGTGGTGGCCTGGCGGCCGGCCCCATGGGTATGGCGTTGTTGGTGGGCCTCTGGCGTACGCCAGCGACGACTGATCCGGGCTTGCGTGCCGTGCGCGCCGCGCTGATGTTTTCCATCTATCTGTTCGGCATCGGCGGCATGCTGGGCTTCCTGGTTACCGACAGCAACACCATCGTGCCGGCGCATTATCACGGCTGCATTGTGGGTGTCACGTTGGCCATGATGGCAATGGTATTGCAGCTGTTGCCAAAACTGGGTCTGGGCACTGCCAGTACCAGATTGGCGCTGGCGCTGCCCTGGGTTTATGGCATTGGCCAGTCGTTACATGTGGTGGGTTTGGCTTTCGCCGGTGGTCACGGTGTGCAACGTAAAACCGCAGGTGCGGATCAGGGCCTGGAGGGATTCGCCCAGATTCTGGGCATGTCGGTGATGGGGCTGGGCGGTCTGGTGGCTACGGTGGGTGGTTTGCTGTTTGTCTGGGCGGTCTGGGGTGCCTGGCGCAATAGAAGCCAGGCACCGCTCTCCACGCAGGTCTGCGGTTAGCGCGGATCCGCGTCCTGGCGCTGCCGGTGTGCCAGCGGTTCCGGTGTCCTGGGTTTGCGCCTGCGTTTGCGTTTGCGCTTTGCGGTGGCCTCGGCAGGCGCCGCGCTATTTGCGCGTCTGGCGCTGGTTATCGCCTTGGTGCCCGCGGTGGCAGCTTTGCCGGTGGCCTTCTGGGCGCCGGCCGCGTTGACAGCAACAGCGACAGTAACAGCCGGTGCCGGCACTACTTGTAGGCGCTCCCCGGTCAGCTTCTCAATGCTCTTCAGGTAACTGCGTTCCGTGTCGTCGCACAGTGCAATGGCGATGCCGGTGGCGCCGGCACGTGCAGTACGCCCGATGCGATGCACATAGCTTTCCGGTTCATTGGGCAGTTCGAAGTTAAAGACATGGGTGACGCCATCAATATCCAGGCCGCGGGCGGCAATATCGGTGGCTACCAACACCCATACTTCACCGTCTTTAAAGCGGGCCAGGGCACGTTGGCGCGCACTCTGCGACTTGTTGCCATGGATGGCCTCAGCACCTATGCCATCGGCTTCCAGGGCATTGGCAACCCGGTTGGCCCGGTGTTTGGTGCGGGTAAAGACGATGGCGCTGCGCACCTCATCCTGCCGCAATAGGTGTTTCAACACCGCCAGTTTGCTGGCCGTGTCCAAATGGATGACTTCCTGCCGGATGCGCGTGACGGTGAGCTGCGTGGGGGTGACTTGCACCTTCGCCGGCTCAATCAGCATTTCGCGTACCAGACTTTCCAACTCTTTCGGCATGGTGGCGGAGAACATCATGGATTGTCGCTTGCGCGGCAACATGCCAAGAATGCGCCGCACATGGGGCAGAAAGCCCATATCCAGTAACCGGTCGGCCTCATCCAGCACCAGATATTTGATTTCATTCAGGTGCAAGTAGCCCTGATCCACCAGATCCAGCAGCCGGCCCGGTGTCGCCACGACCATATCCGGGCCACGTTGCAGCGCCTGGATTTGCGGATTGATGCCCACACCGCCATAAATCACTGCGTGCCGCCGTTCCAGGCCGGCGCCGTATTCGCCGATGCTGTTACCAATCTGGATGGCCAGCTCACGTGTGGGTGCCAGAATCAGTGCGCAGGGTTTGTTGCCGGCTTTGGGCTGGGGTTTGCTGAACAGCCGCTGCAGCATGGGCAGTACAAAGGATGCCGTTTTGCCGGTACCTGTTTGTGCCAGGCCCAGCAGGTCACGGCCTGCACAGAGCAGTGGAATGGCCTGCTGCTGGATGGGCGTGGGGACGCTGTAACCCAACGCCTGCAGATTATTGATCAGCGCCGGTGCCAGCGGCAGATCGGAGAAGGTGGCGGACATTCAGCGGGTATCCTCAATTGTCATCTGCATGCGGCCAATGGCGCACTTGCGGTAAGTACCAGGGCCTTATTTGTAGCCGGCCAGGGTGGCGATACAAACTGCGGCCAGGGTTTCCTCGCCGGCAGCGTCAACACTAAAGACTTCTGCCTGAGCCACTGTCACTGTGCTGCCTTTACGCAACAAATGGGCGCGGGCAATCAGCGCTTCACCTTCGGCGCCACGCAGAAAGTTGATCTTGTATTCCACGGTCAGTGACGGCGGACGCCAGGCCAGGTTGGCGGTGAGGTCGGCCAGGGCGCCCACCACGCCGCCATGGGCAAAGCCCACGTCTTGGGTGAGTGCCTTGCGCATGGGCAGACGCACCACCGCCTGGTCGTCACCGGCGCTGATCACTTCCACGCCCAGGGTGTCGAGAAAAGGCGTGGCTTGGCGAATACGTTGGGTCAATTCCGCGGGAGTCAGTGGCATGGCATTCCTATTTGCTGGACGCGAGTTATCAGCGACGGGGGAATAAGCGGGATCTGGCGGAGAGGCAGGGATTTGAACCCTGGGTGCCCAAAGGACACTCTTGATTTCGAGTCAAGCCCGTTCAACCGCTCCGGCACCTCTCCATGCCGGCAGCGCCGGCGGCGCATATTGTGGGCAAGCGGCCGCCTGCGGGCAAGGCCACTGGCGCCAAGCCCTGGTAAGATGCGCGCTGGCAGAATCAGCAGTACAAGGGATGGAAATGGAACAGCAGTGGGTCATCGAGGTTTCAGCGCAGAATTTTCAGAGCGTTATAGAGCGGTCACGGCAGGCGCCTGTGGTGCTGTTGTTCTGGGCAGCCCAGGTGGCGCCCGCCGCCCAGGCGCGGGGCACGCTGGAAACCCTGGCCAGTCAGTACCAGGGCAAATTCGTACTGGCCTTGGTGGACGTGGCCAAGGATCCCACCCTGGCCCAGCATTTGCAGGTCCAGGCCCTGCCCAGCCTGCGCGCCATCAAGGACGGGCAACTGGTGGATCAGCTGGAGGGACCCCAGGGAGAAGCCGTGCTGCGCCAGTGGTTGGAACGGCTCACCATGAGCAGCGGCGATATGCTGCGCAGCCAGCTCCAGCAAATCCTGGACAGTGACGACCTGCCCATGGCGCTGCAGCTGCTCCAGCAGGCGTTGCAGGAGGAGCCCAACAATCCGGCATTCAAGGTGGAACTGGCGGATGTGCTGGTACGTGCGGGCGAACTGGCCGAGGCGCGGGCGCTGATCGCCGGATTGCCGGCGGATGCGCCGGATCGGGAACGCCCGCAGGCCCGCCTGGCGCTGCATGAAGAGGCGGCGGCATTGCCGGCCTTGGCCACGCTGGAAGCCCGTTTGGCGGCTGCACCTGCAGATCTGGGCCTTTGTTATGAGGTGGCCATCGTACGTGCGGCCAATGGTCAGATGGCGGAGGCCCTGGATCTGGCGCTGCAGATCCTGCAGACCGACCGCAGCTTCCGCGATGATCTGGGCCGGTTGACCTTGCTGCGGCTGTTCCAGGTACTGGGCAAGGGCTCCGCCCTGGCCACCAGCTACCGCCGGCGCATGTTCAATTTCATGCACTGATTGATGAATTGGCCACCATGAGCGCTGCCATGGCATGCTCAGGCTGTGCACGCGGTCGCAGTACCCGGTTGACCAGCGGCTATGCTAATCACTCTCATCAATCTGGCGGCGGCCTGGCATGGAAGCACGGCAGTTCGACATCGCAAACTCCTCCCCTGCAGCCCCCCCAAGGGTGCATGTGGCAACGCTGACCCTGAGTCTGCCCAACCAGAGCCTGACCCTGTCAGGCGCCGACGACCTATGCTGGCGCATTGGTCGTGACGCCGACGCCGACCTGGTGCTGGACTGGCCTTTTATCTCCCGTACCCATGCTTATCTGTGCTTCGTCCGGCAATCGTTCCTGCTGGTGGATGTCAGCAGTAATGGCACCTACTGGTGCGCCGAGGATGGTATCCAGCACTTCCTCCACCACGCCCGCGCCCGCCTTTGGGGCAGTGGCCGGCTGGCCTTTGGCGAGCCCTTGTCCGCCCAGGCGGGTATCGACTTTCAGATCCGGGACTGAGCATGCGCTGGGCCTGTGCCAGCCATACCCACCGGGGTAACAAACGGCAACTCAATGAGGATGCCTTACTGTGCAGCTGCGACCTGGGGCTCTGGGCTGTTGCGGACGGCATGGGTGGTCATGAGGGCGGTGCATTGGCCAGCCAGGCCATTGTCGAGGCCCTGGCCGAGGCCGAGCCCACCCAGTCGCTGGTGGCGCTGGTGGATCAGGTGGATGATCTGCTGCTGATGGTGAACGGTCGGCTGCGGGCGCTGGCCAGCAGTCGCAGCGCAGCCACAAGCGCCAAGGCCGTGGGAACTGCCAATACCAACGTCCGTAACAAGCACCGCACCATTGGCAGTACAGTGGTGACCATGCTGGCCCGGGAGCAGGCGGGTGTTGCCCTCTGGGCCGGCGACAGCCGGCTG
The DNA here is from genome assembly GCA_050486425.1 of Pseudomonadales bacterium. Lineage (GTDB taxonomy): Bacteria > Pseudomonadota > Gammaproteobacteria > Pseudomonadales > Azotimanducaceae > SKXG01. The sequence goes on from JBJHDG010000040.1 coordinate 9,126, forward strand.
TATCGGTTGCGCGGCAATCAGCTGGTGCAGATTACCCGGGACCACAATCCGTTGTCTGATCTGCTGGAAGATGGGCTGATCGCCGAATCCCTGGCCCTGCAGGCAGACACCAATATCATCACCCGGGCGGTGGGCGGCCAGAATCTGTTGCACCTGGATGTGGCGCTCTTCGATATAGTGCCCTGGGATACTTACCTGCTCTGCAGTGACGGCCTGTACCGGGAGCTGACGGAGGAACAACTGGCCCAGGCAATGCTCATGGATGACTTGAACCAGGCCGCCGATTGGATGTTGGCCACTGCGTTGCAGCAGGGGGCCAGGGATAATGTCACCCTGGTGCTGCTGCGGGCGGAGTGCTGACCATGGTCGCGCCGAAAGATGCTGATGATGCAGACCTGACTCTGCTGCGGGCGCCCACCGGTGGCACCCAGGGCCATGAGGATCAGGCGCCCAAACTGTTGAAACAGCGCTTCGTGCTGGAGGAGAAGCTGGGCGCCGGCGGTATGGGCACCGTCTACAAGGCCCGTGACCTGCGCAAGGTGGAAGCCAGAGACCGCAATCCCTACCTGGCGGTGAAGGTTCTCAACAACGATTTTCGTGCCCACCCGGATGCATTTATTGCGTTGCAGCGGGAGGCGTCCAAGTCCCAGGCGCTGGCCCATCCCAATATCGTTTCCATCTACGACTTCGACAAGGATGGCGATATTCCCTTCATGACCATGGAGCTGCTGGAAGGCCAGGAGCTTGCAGATCTGCTGCGGGAATATCCCAATGGCCTGCCGGAAAATCTGGCCTGGCCGATAATTGCAGACATCTGCGCTGGCCTGCGTCGGGCCCACGAGGCGGGCATTGCTCATGCCGACTTCAAACCCGGCAATGTGTTCGTGCAGCGTAATGGCCGCGCCAAGATTCTGGATTTTGGTATTGCCCGGGCTGCCCAGATCAGTCAGTTCAGCGATGATGACACCCTCTTTGATCCCGGCCGCTTTGCAGCCCTGACGCCGGCCTATGCCAGCGCCCAAATGCTGCGTGGGCTGCAACCAGAACCGCTGGATGACATCTATTCCCTGGGCGTGGTGATTTATCTGATTCTTGCCGGCCAGCATCCATACCTGCGGGTGCGGGCAGATGAGGCCCAGGCCCAAGGCGCCAAACCCAAGCGCCTGCGCCAGCTCGGTCGCCGCCAGTGGCGCACCCTGGAATCCATGCTGGCGTTCAACCGGGAGGAACGTCCGGCCAGCATGGAGCGGGTCATGGCCGGCCTGCTGCCGCGACGGGGTTTGGCGCCCTGGATGGCCGGCAGCCTGGCAGCCGCCTTGGTGCTGGCGGTGGGTATGATCTGGTTGAGTATCAGCGGTCGTTCGCAGCAGGCGGTGATGGAACTGGAGGTCCGCACCGGCCTGCAGCTGCAACGTATTGAGGAACTGCTGGCGACACCGGTGGTGACGCCGGCCTGGGAACAGCAGCTGGTGGATGAATTTACCCGTCTGGCAAGCCTGCCCGGTGCCCAGACGGAACTGGCCCAGGTACGGGGTCAGGTGCTGCAACGCTACGCGCAGCAGCTGGATGCTGCCGCTGATCTGGAAGATGCCCTGGCGGTACTGCAGTCTGCCGATCGCTTTGCCGAGGATGGGCGTTTTCAAGCGGGTTACGCCAGTCTCCTGCAGCGTCAGCAGGCGGTGCTGCTGGCGCTGTTGGCACTGCCCAGCGTGGATAATCACTGGTTGACGCAGGTGGAAGCGGCGCTGACCCAGCAAGCCGAGTTGGTGGCGGATGCGCCCGAGGCTGTGCAGCAAAGACACCAGGCCGAGTTGCAGGCGCTGGGCGTACAAGCGGGTGAGCGCTATCTGGCGGCGGCGATCAGCCGCATGGAGGCCGGGGAGCTGGCCCTGGCTGAAACCCTGCTGCATGCGGCCCGGGCGCGATTGCCCGCCAGCGAGATTCTGGATGACGTGAATACCCAGCTTACTGGCCGCATGCAGCAACGGGCCAGGCTGGATGCCCGCGCCCAGCGCAATGCTGAGCAAGCCCAGCTTGACCAGGCGTTGGCCCAGTTTGGCCAGATGTCCTGTCAACGCATGGAGGCCGCCGCTGCGCAGCAGGAACAACAGCGCTTGCTGGCCAGGTATCCCTGGGCCAGCCAACCCATCAGTGCCGGGTTGGCATTGGCGTTGGCGGGCTGCGTACAGCAGCTGGCGGAAACCGACTTGGACCGGGCCCAATCCCTGCAACAGGCGGCAATCCGGGTGCTGGGACCCGTGCCCACCCTTACCGCCATTCGCTTTGATCCCTGCGCCATGCGTTACCTGGTCGGCAATGGTACACAGCCGGGCCGCAGCGGTTTTTGTACCGACAAGTTGCCTGGCAACCAGGTTGGCCCACGGCTGGTGGTGGTACCCGACGGCCGTGGCGGTCGCTTCGCCATTGGCCAGCACGAGATTTCCTGGCGTGACCTGGCGCCGTTTTGCACGGCTACCGGCCAGTGCAATCCTGGCGGTGATCCGGGTCTGCCGGTGACCGGCATCGACCTGAGCTTGGCCCAGGCATTCGCCCATTGGCTCAGTGCGCAGAGCGGCTTTCAGTACCGTCTGCCCCAGCGCTGGGAATGGCAGCTGGCGGCCGCCGCGGGTGCACCCGACGCCAACCGCAATTGCCAGGTCCAGGTTGCCGGCGTGGCCCGGGGCGCGGCCTTGCAGCCGGCAGCGACCGGCCGCAGCAACGACTTTGGGCTGATCAATGCCCTGGGCAATGCCCAGGAATGGGTGCTGGACGGCGAGCTGCTGAAGGCTGCTGGCGGTGCCTATACGGATCCCCTGAGTCGCTGTGAAGCCAGCTATGCCCGTGACCACAGCGGGCGTGCCGATCCACTCACCAGCTTCCGTCTGGTACGGGAGATTCCATGAGTCTGTTGCAGCTGGATCCGGCGACCCAACGCCTGCGCCGTATCGCCCGCGCCTATGCGGCAGGGGAGCTGTCCCAGGACGAATTCCGCAGGATTCGCGCCGAAGTGATTGCCAACTTCTGTGCCGAACCCCTGCCGGAAAAACCCGACCCGGATGCCACCGAGGCCACCCAGCGCGCCTCGTCCACCGAACGGCCCGGCGCCCAGTTGGCCTGCACATAGACCGAGCGGGTGATGCCGGTGCCGGCGATGTCGGCGAGGTATTCCTCGATCGGAT
>JBJHDG010000041.1:0-12299 GCA_050486425.1 Pseudomonadales bacterium
GTCCCCCATGCCCGCGAGGCCAGCAAAGGTTTCTGCGCGGCCGCCCATGGCAATACCCAGGCGCGTGAGTTCCGCCAGGCCCCGGGTAATGATGGCAGCTCGCGTGTTGTCACCGGCATTGAAGCCGTCACTCATGCCGGCGGCAATGGCGATCACGTTTTTCAGTGCGCCGCCCAGTTCACAGCCCACCAGATCCGTGTTGGTGTACACGCGAAATACCGACGAACCGAACAGGCGCTGCAGGGTGCGGACAATGGTGTCATCTTCCATGGCGATGACACTGGCAGCGGCATGACCGCTGAGGATTTCACTGGCCAGGTTGGGCCCGGTCAGCACCCCCGGCGGATGGCCGGGCAACAGCTCGTCGATAATCTGGGTCATGCGCAACAGGGTGCCGGCTTCCAGGCCCTTGGCCAGGCTGATCACGGGTACCCAGGGCCGGATACAGGTGGCCACAGCGGTGAGCACCTCCCGGAAAGTTTGGGCCGGGGTGGCCATGAACAGCACGTCGGATTCCCGTACTGCCTGCTCCAGATCCGCGGTGGCCACCAGTTTCTGGGACAGCCGCGCCTCTGGCAGATAGCGCTCATTGGTGTGGGCGTCGTTGATTTCCTGCACCACCTGCGGATCCCGGGCCCAGAGCAGGGTGGGGGTATTGCGTGACAACAGCGAAGCCACAGTGGTGCCCCAGGAGCCGGCACCCAGTACAGCAACACGCAGACTCATCAGCTTGTCTCCTGGTTAAGGGATGGGCGGCTCATGCGTTGCCATCCAGATCATCGTCGTCCATGACATGCCCCCAATCACGTTTGGCATGCAGATAGCGCTGATTCCAGTGGCTCACACCCACCAGATGCTTTTCCGCCTGTACCTGGCTGATACCCATGGCTTTGAGGTCAGCTACTTTCTTCGGATTGTTGGTGAGCAGGCGAAAGGGCTTGTCGCCCAGAAAGAAGCGGATCAGGGCGCCGGCATCGGTGAAGTCGCGGGAGTCCTCGGGCAAGCCCAGGGACCTGTTGGCCTGGTAGGTATCCTCACCGGCATCCTGCAGCAAATAGGTGGCAGCTTTGGCCCAGAGGCCGATGCCGCGGCCTTCATGGCCGGACATGTAGATCATCATGCCGCCACCCGGCTCGGCATGAATGCGGCGCATGGCAGATAAGAACTGCGGCCCGCACTCGCAGCGCTGGGAACCAAAGACATCGCCGGTCAGGCAGTTGGAATGAATTCTGACCAGGGGATTTTCGAAGGTGGCCGGATCGCCCTTGAGCAGCACACTGTTGACGGCCATAGATGAAGCCAGCACCGCAAACAGGTGCTGGCCGCCCTGACGTTTGAGCTCGTTGGCCAGGGTTTCCACCTGCGCCAGCTCGGTGCTGCGCACAGCCGCATACCAGTTCACCTGGGTTTCCAGATCGTGCAGGCGCAGCGGTAGCGGAATGGGCCCGAGCAGATTCACACAGAGTTCGCCTTGGGGCGGGCCAGCACTGGCATCGAGAGTCTCGCCCCGGCTGTTGATACGCAGCAGCCTGCCCTGGGCAAGCAGGCGCTGGCGGACTTCAGGGTTCAAATAGGTGAACATCTGTCTGACCTAGTAACAGGCAAGGCGCTGATTCTAGGGAGTTTCGGCGCAATCACCAAACCCGGTCCAGCTTTATCCCGGGCTGGCCAGGCAAGCTTTTGGGTTGGGGCAAGGCTGGGCGCGAATGGAGATCTGCAGGCGCAGGGTCTCGGCCACTTGCAGCAGGCCGCCCAGCGCACTGAACGCGGTGAGGCCCAGCGCCGCATGGTCCAGTTCAAACCCGGCTTCCAGCACCAGGCGCTGCTCATCGCGCTGCCAGGTGACGGGCTGGATGCCTTCCCAGCGGTGGTCTTTCAGCGTCACTGCCAGTAGCACCTGATCCGGGCCGGCCGCCGGCCGGACCTGGATGCGAATCCATGGATAGGCGTCGGCATGCAGCAGGCGCTCACCGAGCATATTGTGGCGGGTTCCCTGGCGATCCTCTCCGCTGATCTCGCTGGCAAAGGCGGGCCCTGCCGCAGCGCGCAATTCGGGGTCATCCACGTCCAGCGCCGCGACCGGGATGATCAGCTGAGCCTGCTGCGCAGCAGGCTCATCCGCGAGCCAGAGCAGGCCGCTGATGGCGTCGGTGCTGACAATGTGGTTATGGCCCAGGCGTGACAGGGAGCCGGCACTGAAGACCTGGATTTGCAGGCTGGACTGCCCGCTGGGCAGATACCAGAGTTGGCCCTCGCCCTGCGCGCTCAAATCTTGAAACAGATCCAGATCCAGCTGTTGCCAGGCTGGTGCCGCCCACTCATCGGTTGCGGGCGGTGGTGGGGCCTTCGGCAGTGGACTACAGGCGGTAATCAGCAGGGCTACCAGTAGCGCCCCAAGCTGCCTAGACATGGGTTGGCTCCTTAACGCTCGTGCGGGCTAATGATGCCTTGACGCTGCAGGAATGCCAGCGCCAGTCGGTCCGCGTAGGTATCCAGGGCAAAGTTCTGCAGGTAGCCGCAGTGGCCGCCGCGCTCGGTGATTTGCACCCGCAGTGCCGGCGGTTGTGCCAGTTCGGCGAAATGGGTGACGGGAATGACGGGGTCATCCGCTGCGGTCAGCACCAGGGTGGGGATGGCCAGTGTTGCCAGGCGATCCCCGGTAATGGCGTAGGCGTCAAGATAGGCAGGTGTACTGTCAAAGTCCGTGTGCCTGGCAACGAAGTAATCAGTCAGGGCGCTCAGGGTAGGGCTACCCAGCACCTTGCCGAAATCATAGTGGGCGGGGAAGGCCCGCTGCTTGGCCAGTATTGCCTTGCGCCACTTGCGCAGAAAATACCAGCGGTAGGGACGAAAGCCGTAGTCCAGTTGCACCATGGTGGCGGCAGGATGCACCACCGGACAGACGGCAAAACAGCTTTGCAAGGGTACCTGGCCACTGGCGGCGACGCGCAGCGCGAAATTGCCGCCAAGGGAATAGCCCAGCAGATTGGTGCCGGCACGGCCGTGGGACTGCTGCAGGAAATTGCAGGCATCGATCACTTCTGCCAGGCGTGCCGAGTTGAACATCTCCACATTCAAGTGCTCGCTGCCGCCGTGGTCGCGCAGATTCAGCCGGGCCGTGCTCATACCTGCTGCGTGCAGGGTTTGCGCCATGGCCAGCACATAAGTGGAGTCCGCTTCACCTAACCAGCCATGGATGATGATCGCCAGAGGCGCCGGCTGCGGCTGCAGATTGAGTTTGGCGGAGAGTCGGATCTGGTCACGACAGGGAATCACCAACGACTGCGCCTGGGTAGCAAAGGTGGGAAGCAGATGTCGCAGTTTGCGCCGACGCAGGAATGAACTGTTCAGCAGCGTCTGCAGGTGCGGCGAGCGCAGGCCCGGTGGCGGACTGAACTGGAGCGCTTGCGGTAGTACCATCAGGGCAGCAGATAGCCACCGTCGACATCGATGACGGAGCCGGTCATGTAGTCGTTGGTCAGGGCAAACAGGATGGCACTTGCAACTTCTGCGGCTTCACCGGGGCGGTTGATCAATGCGCCTGCGGTCGCCTGGGCCAGCATGATCTTGCGGGCATCACCCACGCCAGGAAACATGGGTGTATCGATGATGCCGGGTGATACCGCCATGATGCGTCTCGGTGCCAATTCAGGTGCAACGGCCCGCACGAACCCTTCCACCGCATTGCCCACGGTGGAAATGGCGGCCATGCCAATACGAGCCTTGCGCGCGGGCGCGCCGCTGACCAGCACTATGGCACCGTCCGGGTTGATGAATTCAGCGCCGATACGCACTGAATTGGTATAGCCCCAGAGTTTGCGAAACGAGCCGGCAAAACCATCCAGGTCCATCTGCAGAAAGGGGCCGCTGGCGCGTTCACCGCCCGTGGCGCAGTTCACCAGAAAATCCAAACGCCCCAGCTGCTGAAACAGCCGTTGCAATCCTGGTCGGTCCAGTACATCCACCTGATGGTAATGTGCACCTGGCGCCTGGTCCCTGGCGGCCTGAATATGGATATCGGATCTGCTGCCGGCGTGAACCTCTGCGCCAGCGGCCAACAGGGCCTCCACGGTGGCCAGCCCGATGCCGGAGGTGCCACCCAGTACCAGGCCGCGTGCGCCTTCGAGTTTCATGTCGTTGTCCCCGATAAACAAGCGTAAAGGTTGTCGCCACCCGCCCCTTAGTGCAATTGTGCGGTGGATTGAATTCTGGTGCCGGTAAAGCCTGCGGCTGCTAACAGTGCGGGCATGCCCTGAGGACCAATCAGATGCGCCGCGCCCACGAGGACAAAATACACGCCATCGTGCTGTGTCAGTTCAATGAGGGTTTGTGCCATAGTCTGATTGCGCGCGTCCAGCAACAGGTTAAGAAATTCCAAATATGCCGGATCCTGATTGATATATAGCTGTGCTTTTAGCGCAGCATCATCACCAGCAAGCCAGGCCAGTACCAAGGCATTGATCTGGTCATGGGTTTCAGCCAGGGGCACCAGCGCAGCCTCCAGTGCTGCGATCTGGGCCCGCAGCGGTTGCCCGGTCAGCAGCTGTAGCTGGGTCTCGAAGGTTTCCAGGCCGATCACTGGGCGCTGTCCCGCTTGGCGTAAAAAGTGCGCCTCCATGCCGTGCTCCGCGACATAACCCAGGGCGCTAAGTTGCATCAGGCTGATTTGTGTGGCCAGCAGCATGGGTTTCAGACGCAGCACCTGTTGTGCGGGGAGCTGCTGCGCTTCCACATATGCCAGCAGCGCGCGCAGGGTTTTTGGTGGCAGCATGGCATCGAGACGTTCATTGGGGCCAAGCGGGGCCATACGGTTGAAAATCTCCACCATCGCGGGGTCCGGGTTGGCCAGATCCAGTTCCAGGACCAGATGATCGGCGCGTGTAAACGCCTGTTCATATTGCTGGGGCAGTGGGTAGAGGCTGGATTTTAGCGCATGAATGGACCCCGCCAGATAGACTTCGCTGTCATGCATGCGGAAATGCCAGAGAAACAGCGGGCGCGCGCCACTGGGCACCTGGGCGCGCAGCGCATCAGCACTGGTGAGGGTTAATTGATTGAGTAGCCGCAGTTCGCAGGGCTGCTGCACCGGGCGGGTCTGGCGCTGGCGTTCGCATTCATGCAGGGCGGTATGAGCTGCGTGAAGATCGCTGCCATGACCATAGGCCATGCCGGTGACGGTAGCGCCTTCATCGCCGGCCACTGCCAGGGCCTTGGCGGCTGGCTTTTGCTGGTAGTTGGCCAGCAGCTCAGCCGGCAGGGGTTCCGCCTGGCCTGGTGCGGCCAGGGCTATCCAGAGGAACAGACTCAGGCCGCGCAGGTTGCGTCTGCATCTAGTCGTCAGGCTGCCAAGGGGCGATGACCCGCTCATGATGATTGGGACTGCACCAGCGCTACCAGTGCAGCTTCCAGGGCATCCAGCTGCCCACCATCCGTCCCACGGATCACCAGCACAGTACCGAAGCGGCCATCTCGCATGAAGGGATAGCTGCCAAGATCCAGCATCGGGTACGCAGCCTGCAGCTCACCCAAGGGCTTGGCGATCTGGCTTTCACCAACGAAGGCAGTGACCGAACGCGATTGCACCGGGATGCCACCCTGTAACTGGTCCAGCACGGTGCTGAGCATGCCCTGCATGACACTGGGAATGCCGGCCATCACATAGACGTTGTGGATGCAAAATCCCTGGGGGCCACCGGTGGGATTGTCAATCAGGCTGGCGCCGGCGGGCACCCGCGCCATGCGCAGCCGTGCCGCCATCACCTCTTCCGGTGCAGGTCGGGCGAGAATACGGGTGGCAATCTCCGGGTGTTCCAGCAGTGGCCGGTCAAAGGCCTTGGCGATGCTTTCGGCGGTAATATCATCATGGGTGGGGCCGATGCCACCGGTGGTGAAGACATAGTCGAAATTCGCCGCCAGCTCACGCACATGGTGAATGATGCGGGCCTCGATGTCGGGTATCACCCGGGCTTCAGTCACCCTGATACCCTTGGTGTTAAGCTGTTCTGCGATGTACTTGAGATTTGAATCCTGTGTTCTGCCGGACAGGATCTCATTGCCAATGACCAGTACCGCCGCAGTGACTACCTGTGCCTGCATGCGGTTTTCCACGATTAGGTCCATTTGTCTCAGTATAAGACAGCCAAAAAGTCCGTTTTTGCGTGGGGAAATTCCAGGATTTTCGGTGTGATCGCTAACCCGTTGCTGGGAAAGCAAATTCCCACTGGTCTGCGGGCTTCGTTCGCAGACTGTCGCCAATTTCCTACTGGCCGTCAATGTAAGCGCAATGTAAATTGGCGTCCAGTGCTTGCCCAGGTTTGGCGGAACAGCCGGCCTATCCGGTGGGATGCCTGGATGGTGAACAGCATCACGCGGGGAGTGCGGGCAGGGTCAGCTCTCTTTTTCCCGAGGTTTGGAACACTTTGCGCGCTGAAGGATCAGCGCGTGATGGACAGGAGAAGCCATTTTGAGTTGCGGCTACCGAGCCTTTTGGATTTGCAGCTTGCTGCTGCTGGCAGGCTGCACGAAGAGCCCATCCGTGGACACTGAACGGGCTGCTCGAGGTACCGAAGGCCCCGCGCCTGTGATCAGCCTGCAAGCCTCACCCCAGTCAGTGCCAGTAGGTCAGCGCGTACAACTGACCTGGAGCGTGCAGCACGCGGATCGCTGTCAGGCATCGGGCGGCTGGTCCGGTGATCGGCCCACTGCCGGTTTTGAAGACAGTATCGCGCTGACTCAACCCAGTACATTCTCGCTGAGCTGCTGGGGTCCGGGCGGTGGTGCGCTGATGAGTGTCAATGTCGCAGTGACTGATGCCAGCACGCCGCAGCTCAGTTTTTCCGCATCACAGACCCAAATCGGTTCTGGTGAATCCGTTACGCTGAACTGGTCCACACAGAACCTCAGCAGCTGCACAGCCAGTGGTTTGCCTGGCGCTTGGGAGGGTAGTCGGGCGCTGAATGGTCAGCAGCAGATAGGGCCATTGCAGAGCAGCCAAAACCTGACTTTGAGTTGTACCGGATCCAATGGTAACCGATCTCATAGTCTGACCATCAGTGTCGATGACAGCCCGGTGGTGCAGCTGTCGGCATCACCTCAAGGTGTTGCGCGCGGGGGATCAGCAGTGCTCAATTGGACCAGTAGCCGTGCTGACAGCTGTCAGGCAAGCGGCGGCTGGGGTGGCAGCAGGCCCATCAGCGGCTCTTTTGAAGTAACCAATATAACCGAGGACCTGACGTTTATCCTGCAATGCCAGGGTGCGGGTGGTACTGCGGTTGCCATGACTACGGTTTCGCTCCGGGAGGCGCGACTCAGTTGGCAGCGCCCCACGCAGAATATGGATGGCACACCATTGGATCTGGGTCAGTTGCGGGAGTACATCCTGCATTGGGGTACTCAGCCAGGGCTCTACCCCAGTTCCGTGGTAATCCCTGCTGTAGATGGTGTAAATCCCGTTACATCATTCGACCTGGGATTGCCGGCAGCCGGAGTCTATTACTTCACCATCCAGGTAATCACTACCGACGATCTGATCAGCGCCTACTCAAATGTGGTGACGAAGGTCGTTTACTAGTGTGATCCAAATCACGCTCAAAATTTTATTATTCATTTTGTATTTTCGTGCCACAGTTCTTTGCAAGCCTGTGTCCGCGGCTGCAATTTTGCTGTTGCCCGCATCACAAACCTTAGCCTTCCCTATTTTTCCTGTGTGACCGTGCGCACTAATCTCCTTCCTTCTCTAACGTTCCGCTAACCGATCTTTACGCCAACCTCATCATCAACGTTAGTTCCAAGTGAGTGAAATCAGCCATTCGAAGGCTTTGCTGGCTGGCGGCTGCTAGTTTTCTCGCGGGCCGTCAATTGGTGCGTTGGCAGTAAAAATTCAGGATTTTATGGTTTTTTTCTGCGCGATGCCTGGATGTGAACGCTTTCGCAGCTGGTGGCAATGACCGCTTCCAGAGCGATCAATGCTCACGTTGGTGTCGACTGCATCACAGGGTAAAGATCTGCTTACAAATAAACTCAACAGCAGAATACTAAGCGCCCAGTGCGCATTGCCATGGACGGCCTTGGAATCAAGCGAGGGGGAATTTGGTGATTACCAAGGAGAGTGCCAAATGTTGTACCCAACGCTGGAAGTCGTCCGGCGCACGCTGCAATTCAGGCTTTGGACCGGCCTGACATTGCTGACTCTGGCTGCCTGCGGCGGCGGCAGTGGCTCGAACGGAAACACTGTATCCAATCCCGGCGATGGCTCGTCGTTGGTCAACAATCAGGCATTTACCCTTCAAGGCAGCGTCGGTGATGGGCCCATTGTTAACGCGCAGATCGTTGTTCGTGATGCGAATGGTCAAATTGTGGCGGAGACACTGAGCGATGATGCTGCCAACTATGCAGTCACGATACCGGCGCAAACCCACTTTCCCGTACGAATCAGTGCGTTCGGTGGCGTAGATCTGGTCAGCGGTGACCCGGCTGATTTCGAATTGCAGGCAGTAGCATTAACGCCGGATAAGCGGCGAGCCAATGTTTCCCCATTCACCACCCTGGTTGTTCGGGGTGCTTCCTGTCTGCCGCAGGGGTTGAATCAGGAAAACATAGAGCGCCTGTGGCAGCATGTTGCTGACAGCCTCAGTATGGGCTTTGATCCGGCACTCATGCCGAATCCCATGCACGATGCGGTAACAGCGGTCAATGCGGCCGCTGTGGTTTATGCCAATGAGGGTCTCGGCGAGACGATTCGTCGTACGCAGTCAGCGCTGACGCAGGGTGGTGTGGCCGTCGGTATTGAACAATTGGTTTCCAACCTGGCCTGTGATTTGGCGCGTGGCCGGATCGATGGTCAGGGTGGTAACAGCCGTTACGCGGCAACCTTCAACACGGCTGCTGCCGGTGTGCAACTGGAAGTGCTGGCGCGACAACTCTATGTGAACCAGCAGAACGCCATGGCTTCCCTGGATGCTGCGCTGGCGACCATTTTGCCAGCGCAGACAGGGCTGAGTGTGCACCAGGTGCCGGTCACTCAACAGTTCGTGGCACAGACATTGGGTCTGATCCGGATCCTGGATGAGGTGTATCCCAGCAGCCGCTTTCTGGCGTACAGTCAGCTGCTTGCGGAATACGCGCCCAACCAGATTCCGGCGGCCCTGGCTGTAGCATTCACCAGCGCTGATCAACTGGCGATGGATGCCCTGGTGCAGCAGGTCGCGCAGGCAGATCAGCAGATCCTGACGTCACTGATTCAGGCCGGCACCGCGCAGCCAGGGGCATTGCCGCCATTGGTGACATTCAGCGCCGGCGCGCTCCAGGTCTCCCCCGGGGCGTCCACCAATCTGACCTGGTCGAGCTTTCAATCCAACTATTGTGTGGCTGACGGGAGTTGGTCTGGTGAGCAGGCGTTGAGCGGCAGCTACCAGACTGGTGCCTTGTTCAGTGATCGTACCTACCATCTGACTTGTGCTGGGCTCGGTGGTACCCAGCGCCAAACGCTGCACATACAGGTGGTGAATACGGTGCCCGAACCCACGCCTGATCCACCACAAATCAGTTTTGCAGCCAGTCGGGATACGGTGGGCCCAGCGGATACCTTTACGCTGAGCTGGAGTACCACTGGTGCTACCAGTTGCAGCGCCAGTGGTAGTTGGGGTGGCAGTCGGCCGCTGAGCGGTAGTACGCAGCAGGGCCCGCTGAGCACCGATGCGCAATATGTGCTCAGCTGTCAGGGACCTGGCGGGAGTGGTACCGCAGTGGTTTGGGTGACTTTGGTAATACCGCCGGTGCCGGAGCCTGAGCCGGAACCATTACCGGTAGTCAGTTTGCAGGCAACGCCCAGCCAAGTGGATGCCGGGGGTAGCAGTCAGCTCACTTGGTCCAGCACCCATGCCACCAGCTGCGTTGCTACTGGTGGCTGGAGTGGCGGCAGGGCGGTTGCCGGCAGTGCCAGTACGGGCAGTTTGGCCAACACCACCCAGTTTGGCCTGAGCTGTACGGGGCCCGGCGGTACGGCCAGCGCCACAACTACGGTGATCGTGCAGCAGCCGCCAGTGAGTGTACAACTCTCGGCCAGTCCGCAGTCCGTAGGTTTCAATGAATCCGTGACCTTGACTTGGAGCAGTACCAACGCCACCAGTTGTGTGGCCAGCGGGGGTTGGTCCGGCACCAGGGCAACGGCGGGCAGTTTTACGCTGGCTGCCATCAGCAGTGATACGACATTCACCATCAGCTGCAGCGGCGCCGGCGGGCAGGCAGTAGCGATGACCAGTGTCAGCCTGCTCGCTGCGATTTTGTCCTGGCAGGCGCCCACCAGTTATATGGATGGTTCGCCGCTGACGGTTGCCAGCTATCGCCTGCATTACGGCACCAGCTCTGGCCACTATCAGCACATGATCGAGGTCAGCAGCCTAAATACCTATCTGGAACTGCCGCTTAATGGGGGCAATACCTACTACTTCGCTATCAAGGCAGTAGATGCAGACGGTCGGGAGAGCGCTTTTTCCAATGAGGTGTTCAAGGAAATCATGTAGCCGTCACGGTAACCCCCAGGGTGTTGAGCGCACTGGGGGTTACCTGTTGGCATGGCTATTCTGTGGTGCCGATAAGACGGTATTGGAGGGAAAGCTGGCCAAAGTACTCAGAGAACTCGAAGGTGGCCTCATCGCTACTGCGGGTTTCATAGCCGGCACGAACGCCCAGGTGCAGGCGCCGCCAGGGTTGCCAGCGTAGACCTAGCTCCAGCCGATTTTCCCAATCCACGCGATCTAAATCTGGCTGGCTGATGCGAATTCTGCGAAAAATGGTGTCGGCGTGCAGGCGTGGGCGCAGCTGTCGATCGATTATGATGCCACCGCCACGTCGGTTTTGATCCCTGGGCACATCTTCGTAATCCTGACGATCGGCAAATAACTCGGTGCGTAGCAGATTACGTCCGAAGCTGTGTTCCCAGCCCAGGGATACGCTGGTGTAGGTAAAGATTTCATTCAGATCTGAGTCCGCGTTCTGTGGTTCACCCGGCAGTGGTGCGCCAGCCACCCCTATGTCCCGCATGAGTTCCAGGGCATGGTCTTGCTGGTCACGCTGGACCAGCAGGCTAAGGCTGCTGGTACTGACGGGATGATAGACCAGCAGGAAATCGCCAATGGTTCGACCCAGATCAGCACGGCCTTCGCGCTGAACCTCGGCCCGTCCAAGCCCCAGGTTCATGTCAACCAGTGCACCCTGACGTCTCCAGCGTCCCAGTGCATGCCAGCGGCTATAGTCTGCAACCAGGGAATTGCGAAAATCCACGCTGGTGTAATTGCCTTCCAGGGCTAGTTGCGTAACTTGGCTCAGCGGCATCTCGTAGGTGGCGGTGCTGATACGTCGCAGGCTGTCAGTATCTGTGACTCGAGCGCGAATCTCGACGAACCTTTGCTCGAACTGGATGCTGTCCGGGGATCGGAATCCGCGCAGATAGAGGTTGGGGCCGGCGCTGGTCAGCGCCAGTACCTGGCGGTTGCTGGGGGTATCTGGTGCTGAAGACTGAATCAGTGTCTGTGCCCGGATATTTTCGGCCACGAATTCCAGCCGGCCCGGCAGCAGATACCACTCCAGCGCAGCGTGCCCGGTCACCAGGTTTTCATCATCATAGGTGTCGCGTTGGTACTGTCGCCTGGTCAGATTGTAATCGCCGCTCAGCAGCAGTTTGGGACCGCTGTGTTCGGCACTGAGGTCGAGGGATGGTGCGTGCACCCGATCACTGAGTTCGTTATCCGGTGAGCGCAAGCTGTTGTCGCTGTGTTCCAGCAGGTAACCCAGGCTGACGCCAAACTCTAGCGCTTGACTGTAGGGACTCACCAGCAGTAGCAGGGCAGCGAGCGCTTGCCTGATGCCCACGGGGATCGGTGTTGACGGGCACATGGCTGATTTAGAAGCCACGTTCTGGCACGGTGATCACATCACCCGGACGCAACTCGTAGTTCGTGGCCATGTCGCCCCGTTGCAGGATGCGACCCAACCTGATCTGCAGGCGCTGGCCGTTGGCGCGGTAGAGGATGGCGGCATCGGCCTGGGCAAAGTCGGTCAGGCCACCTGCTTCCAATACCAGGTCCAGCACTGTCATGCCCTGCCGGTAGGGCAGTGAGACGGGTTCTGACACCGCACCTGTGACCCTGACCCTGGATCTATATGAGGCGCTATCCATGTCGGTGACGATCACAGTGACGAAGGGATCTCGGATATAGGTGGCCAGGCGTTCGGTGATCACAGCGCTGACTTCCTCGGGTGTGCGGTTGCCGACACTGACATCACCGGCCAAGGGCACGGAG
>JBJHDG010000042.1:0-12262 GCA_050486425.1 Pseudomonadales bacterium
CGCGGCAGCTGCAACTCAAAGCCATGCACATCTTTGTCGGCCAGCGCCGGCATCAGGCGCAGTAACCGCTGATAGTTGGCATCGCATTCCGCCATATGCGCCAGCAGATTCAATTGATAACCGCGTATGGATCCCATGACTACTGCTCGATGTCCCAAGTTCATAAAACCGGATGCCGTCCTGCCGCCCCAAAACCAATACCAAGCGGCTGCCAGCGACGGCTTCAAGTGGATACTGCGTATGTTCTGCTACACTGCCAAGCCTTGACATTCTGCCCAGGCACCACCGGCAGCCTTAGTCAGTCACAGATTCCGCAGGTTTCCCTGAAATTTTGCCGAGGCACTGCATGCGATACCCGAGCTTGATCCGTTTGCGCACCACCCCTGTCCTGGCGACATTGATGCTGGCGGCAAGCGGCCTTGCCCTGCCGGCGCAAGGCGCGGACCTGTGGGAAGTCTATCAGGCCGCCCGCGCCAACGATCCAGTGATCGGCGGCGCCGAGGCCAACTACCAGGCGCGCCTGCAGGGTCTGCCCCAGGCCCGCTCGCAACTGCTGCCGCTGGTTGGTGCTGAAGCCAGCGTGACCAAGAGCCGGCGCGAACAGGGCAGCAGCGAGGTGGACTTCACCTCCACCTCCGCCCAGCTGCGGCTGGTGCAACCCTTGTTCAACGCCGAACGCTGGTACGGCTATCAGGCGGCCCGGGCCCGCACCGATCAAGCCGAGCTGGATTACCTGTCCCAGGAACAGGGCCTGATCCTGCGCGTGGCGGAAGCCTATCTCAATGTGTTGCGCGCCCAAGACTTGCTGGAATCCAGCCAGGCCGAGGAGGCCGCGGTACGGCGCCAGCTGGAACAGGTGCAGCAACGCTTCGACGTAGGCCTGGTGGCCATCACGGATGTTCTGGAATCCACGGCTGTCTATGACAACACCCTGGTACGGGTGATTCAGGCGGAAGGTGACCATGGCACTTTCTTTGAAACCTTGCGCACCCTGACCGGCACGTCCTACCCAGCGCTGGGACGCTTTTCGGCGAACCTGCCGGTGACCGAGCCCGATCCCATGGACGAAGAGTTCTGGGTGGATCTGGCCATGCGTAACAACCCTTCCATACTCAGCGCCCGCGAACAGCTGACCGCCGCCGAGCGTGACAGCCAAGCCCGACGCGCTGGCCATCTGCCCAGTCTCAGCGCCAGCCTCAGCTATGGCTACAGCGACACGAGCACGGACAACACTATTGCCAATCTGCTCGGTGGCAGCGATACCCACACCTACAGCGGTGGCCTGGTGCTCTCGGTGCCCATTTACCAGGGTGGCCTGACCCAGTCCCGGGTACGAGAAGCCAGATACCGGGAGCTGGAAGCCCAGGAGCGGCTGCGGGAAAGGGAATATGCGGTGACCAGGGACACCCGCAACCTGTTCCGCTCCGTGCTTACCGATGTCCAGCGCGTGCATGCCAGGGAGCGCTCCATCCGCTCCAGCGAATCCGCCCTGGAAGCCACCCAGACCGGTTATGAGGTGGGCACCCGGAATATCGTGGAGGTCCTGCAGGCCCAGCAACGTCTGTACCAAGCCCAGTTCGACTACGCCGACTCCAGGTACAGATATCTGCTCAACATGCTGCGCCTGCTGCAAAGTGCCGGCACCCTGGAGGCTGAGCAACTGGCGGCCCTGAATCAGTACGTCGACCCCGACAATCTGGTACCCAGGGTACCCATGCGCAGCCGCAACTAGGTCAGCGCCTCAAGCTGCCGGCAGGTAGTCCAGCAGCAGGCGCAGCAGGCGCTCACCGGCGCCCTGGTTTTGGGTCACCACCTGCTGCGCCTGCTGACCCAGTTGTTGGCAGTGGGCGCGGTCAGCCAATAGCGCTTGTACAGCAGCGGCCAGGGCCGCTGCATCCGCCACCTGCTGCAATACCCCTGCCGTCTGAAAGCGCGCCACCACATCCGCAAAGTTGAACACCGACGGCCCCATCAGCACCGGCAGCCCCACCAGCGCCGGTTCAATGGGGTTGTGCCCGCCCACAGGCACCAGGGATCCCCCCACAAACGCCACCTGGGCCAGACCCAGCAGTATCAGTAGCTGTCCCATGCTGTCTGCCACCAGCACCTGCAACCGGTCACTGTCGGCGCCCGGGCCCTGACTCAGGCGCCGGCTCAGCAGCATCTTGGCAGCCAGCTCGGCTGCCGCTGCAAAACGCTCCGGATGTCGGGGCACCAGAATCAGCAGCGCATCCGGCCGCTGCGCCACTAGCAGGCGCTGGGCGGCCAGCACCTGTTCATCCTCACCGGCATGGGTGCTGGCGGCGATCCACACCGGCCGCTGCGACCCCAGCCGCCATTGGCTGGCGAGCGTCGCCACCTGCTGGGCATGATCCGCCGGCAAGCGGGCATCGAATTTGATGCGGCCCAGCGCCGCCCCGGCCGAGGGCGGCAGGCCCAGGGCCAGAAAACGCTGCAGATGATCCGGATACTGGCAGGCGACGAAATCCAATTGCGCCAGCATCGGCCGCACCAACCAACCCAGACGGCCATAGCCCCGGGCCGAGCGCTCCGACAGGCGGGCGTTGATGGCCAACACCGGCATACCCCGGGCTTTGCTGCGCCCGATCAGATTCGGCCAGAGTTCGGTTTCCATCAGCACCAATAACCTGGGTTGCAACAGGCGCAAAAAGCGCGCCACGGCAAAACCAAAGTCGTAGGGCGCATAGCAGTGATGCACCCGATCGCCCAGCAGCCGCTGTACCTGGGCTGCGCCTGTGGGGGTCATGGTGGTTACCAGAATAGGCAGTTCAGGACGGGCCAGGGCCAGCTGCCGAATCAAGGGCGCTGCAGCGATGCTTTCACCGGCAGAGACGGTATGAAACCAGACGGCGCCAGGCGGAATCCCGGCCGGGACAAAGCCGAACCTTTCCCGGCGCCGGGGCCGGTAATCCGGATTGCGCCAGCCACGCCAGAACAGGCGCAGCACCACCAGGGGCAGTGCCAACCAGAGCACCAACGCGTACAGGAGGCGTGCCGGCCAGGGCATCAGCGCGCCAAATCAGCAGAGCAGGCAACAAAACATAGCGGCATCAGCGCAGCTTCACCCGACGAGTTACACAAAGCCATCCGGCTGCCAGTGCCATACAGGTATACTGGCGGCCGCTCACTGTAGAGCCCGAATCAGGAGCTGTCCAACCCTTGTCCGCATCCAGTCCCAGCAACGCCGTACCACCTGCCGAAGCGCAACCAGTGCAACAAGTGCAAGTGGATGTGGGCATTATCGGCGGCGGCATCGCCGGCCTCTGGCTGCTCAACGCGCTGCAGCGGCAGGGTTACCAGTGCGTGCTGTTGGAGGCGGGGCACCTGGGGGGCGGCCAGACCCTGGCGTCCCAAGGCATGATTCATGGCGGGCTGAAATACGCCCTGGGAGGCAGCCTCACCAGCGCCGCCCAGGCTATTGCCGAGATGCCCAGCCGCTGGCGCCGCTGCCTGGCGGGCGATCTGCAGGCGCCGGGGGATGTGGATCTGCAGGGCGCGAAGGTGCTGTCGGAAGCCTACTACCTCTGGTCCAGTGCAGCCCTGCGCGGGCGCCTGGGCAGCTTCCTGGCCAGTAAGGTCCTGCGCGGCCGGGTCACAAGGCTACCGGCAACGGCTTACCCCGCATTGCTGCAGACCAGCGCCTTTCGCGGTCATGTCTATCAACTGCAGGATCTGGTGCTGGATGTGCCGGCACTGCTGGCGCGCTTGGCTGCTCCGCAGCAGCAGCGCATCTGGCAGTGGCCGGTAACCCCAGCCAACCTGGTCACCCATAACGGCAAACTGACTGCCCTGACCAGCGCGACTGTGCGGCTGGAAGCCGGCACCTGGTTATGCTGCGCCGGGGCTGGCAATGAAGCACTGCTTGGGCATCTGCAAACCCAGGGGCTGGCGCTACCGGCCATGCAGCGGCGCCCCCTGCATCAGGTGCTGGTTCGGCATCCCGGGTTGATTCCCTTTTACGCCCACTACATCAGCCATCTCACCCGGCCGGAACCCAAGCTTACGGTGACCAGCCACCCACATCCCGATGGTGGCTGGACTTGGTATCTGGGTGGGCAGCTGGCCACCGAGGGCGTTGCCCGCGATCGCCAGGCCCAAATTGAAGCCGCCCGCACCCTCCTGGCCCAATGCCTGCCCTGGCTGGACTGGCAGCAGGCGCAGTTCGACAGCTTGCGTATCGACCGCGCCGAGCCGCGCCAGGCGCAAGGTCAACGGCCAGACCAGGCCTTCGCCCAGCGGGCGGGTAATGTCCTGGCCTGCTGGCCCACCAAGCTGAGCCTGGCGCCGGATTTGGCTGACCAGGTGCTGGCCTTGCTGGCCGATTTCAAACCCAGCAGTACGACCCCCACAATGCCCGCCAACATCCAGCCAGCGCAGGTGGGGCAATTGCCATGGCTGTGCTGAGCCTGCCACGCCGCCCGCTCGGTCAAACCGGTATGCAGGTGTCGGTGCTGGGCCTGGGCACGGTGAAATTTGGCCGCAATGCCCAGGTCAAGTACCCGGGCAGCTTCAACCTGCCAACCATGGAGGAACTGGCTGATCTGCTGACCCGGGCCAAGGCTTTTGGCATCAACCTGCTGGATACGGCGCCCGCCTATGGCAGCAGTGAGACGCGCCTGGGGGAACTGCTGGCCGGGCAACGGCAGGACTGGCTGCTCTGCACCAAGGCCGGTGAGCAATTTCACGATGGGCACTCCAGCTACGATTTCAGCCCCGCAGCCATTGCCCGCAGCCTGGAAGGCTCGCTGCAGCGGCTGCGCACCGATTACCTGGATATGGTGTTACTGCATTCCAATGGCGAGGACGCCTATATCCTGCAGCGTTCCGGCG
Organism: Pseudomonadales bacterium; assembly: GCA_050486425.1. Lineage (GTDB taxonomy): Bacteria > Pseudomonadota > Gammaproteobacteria > Pseudomonadales > Azotimanducaceae > SKXG01. Next base: position 4,852 of record JBJHDG010000042.1, read on the forward strand.
CCCTGGAGGTGCTGGCGGACTGGAAACGCCAGGGCCTGATCCGGGCTTTCGGCATTTCCCACAAGACCCTGGTGGGTGCTGAGCTGGCGCTGTCCTGCTGTGACCTGATCATGGCCAGTCTGAGCCTTGCCTATCAGGAGGAAACGGATCTTATTGCGCGGGCGGGCGCCCAGGGCGTGGGGGTGCTGGTGAAGAAACTGTTTGCCAGCGGCCATGCCGCGCTGACACCTGAGGCGCAGCTGGCCAGCCTGCGCCTGGGGCTGACCACCCCAGGTGTTTCCAGTGTGGTACTGGGTACCATCAACCCTGCGCATCTGGCCGCCAATGTCAGCCAGAGCCTGGCCCTGCTCAGCGCTGCTGCAGCCGAGTGACGATGGCGGTGGTGGAGAGTCCTTCCACCACCCCCAGCACTTTCACCTGGCCACCCTGGGCGCGCACAATGTCGGCGCCCACCACCTGATCCACCGCATAGTCACCACCCTTGACCAGCACATCGGGCGCCAGCAGCTGCAACAGCGCCTCCGGCGTGTCCTCGCTAAAGCCCACGACCCAGTCCACCGCGGCCAACCCGGACAACACTTTCATGCGTCGCTCCAGGCTGTTCACCGGCCGGCCCGGGCCCTTCAGGCGACTCACCGACGCATCATCATTCACCGCCACCAGCAGCCGGTCGCCCAGCTGTCGCGCCTCCTCCAGATAGGCCACATGCCCCGCATGGAGAATGTCGAAGCAGCCGTTGGTGAACACTAACTTCTCGCCTTGCCGGCGCGCCTGCTGCACGGCATCCTGCAACTCCGGCAGGGTCATCACGCCGCGGTCAATATGTTCGGCCTGCCCCAGACGCCGGGCCAGCTCAGGCACGCTGACAGTGGCGGTACCGATTTTGCTCACCACAATGCCGGCCGCCATATTGGCCAGCGCGGTACAGGCTTCCAGGGAACAACCCGCTGCCAGGGCGCTGCCCAGGGTGGCCGCCACTGTGTCGCCCGCGCCGGTTTCATCAAAGACCTCCACCGCCAGGGCCGGCACATGATGATGGCGCCCATCCTGATGGATCAGGGTCATGCCTTCAGCGCCCCGGGTTACTACCAGCGCGCCGATCTGATGGGTGCGGGCCAGGGCCGCGCCCTTGGCCACCATGTCGGCAAAATCCACCCAGCCGCCCACGGCATGGTGAAATTCGATGCGGTTGGGTTTGACCAGGTCGGCACCGGTATAGGCGCTGAAGGGCTTGAATTTGGGGTCTACCAGCACCTGCGCACCCTGGGCTTTGGCCAGCGCCACCAGGGCGGCGGGTTCCACCAGCGTGCCTTTGTCGTAATCTTCCAGGATCAGGGTGCTGCCCGGCGTCAATGCTGCGGCCGCCAGCTCGGCAAGTGCCACCCAGTGCCCGGTGCCGGGAGTGCGCTCGAAGTCCATGCGCAGCAACTGCTGCTGTTGGGACAGCACCCGCAGCTTGACGATCGTGGGCCAGTCCGGCACCCGCAGAAACCGGCACTGCACGCCGGCACCACTGAGTTTGGCTTCCAGCACGCGGCCAGCCTCATCGTCACCCACCAGGCCAATCAGGGTGCAGTGGCCACCCAGGGCGGCGATATTCAGCGCCACGTTGGCCGCGCCACCGGGGCGCTCGTCCACGGTCTGCACATCTACCACCGGTACCGGCGCCTCCTGGGATACCCGCTGGGCGGCGCCGATCCAATAGCGATCCAGCATCAGATCGCCCACCACAACCACGCGGGCCTGTTGGAATTCTGGTATTTCAAGCTTCATGGCGGTCCTGCACTGCTCCTGCTAGCCGTCGTTATCGGCGCGCAGTGTTACATGAGCGGGCGTTCCTGTCTCTTGCCGGAAGCGGTTCCATGGCAGTCTCTGTGGCAGAGGGTCTCTGCTACAATCGCGCGCCATGCGTCATATTACCCAGCCCCTTAGCCAGCCCCCCAGCCAGTTTCAGGCTGCACCGGCACACTGACCATGCAGCCAAGATACCTGCCTACTTACCTGGGAATTGCGTGCATTCGCCTGCTGGCACTACTGCCAGTACCGGTGCAATTTCGCTTGGGGCACTGGCTCGGCTGGCTGGTATTGCAACTGGCCGGACAGCGGCGCCGCATTGCCGAGACCAATGTCGCCCTGTGTTTTCCGGAACTGGATGCCCATGGCCAGCGCCAATTGGTGCGGGAGATTTTTCACTCCACCGGCATCAGCGCCATGGAAACCGCCATGGCCTGGTTCAATGACATGGCACGCTATCGCAGCCGCGTTCGCATCGAAGGGCTGGAACACTTGCTGGCGGCGCAGGCGCAGGGCAAGGGCGTGCTGCTTATCGGCGGACATTTTGCCACCCTGGATCTGGCCGGCAGCCTGTTGAGTCTGTTTGCCGATATCGACGTCATCTACAAGCGCAGCAAGAACCCGGTCATCGAAGCCAGCATGCGCAAGGGCCGGCTACGGCACTTCGCCGCAGTGATTGATCGCCGGGACACCCGGCAGATTATGCGTCGCCTGAAACAGGGGCGGACCCTCTGGTATGCGGCGGATCAGGACTATGGCCGCCAGCATTCGGTGTTCGCACCCTTCTTTGGCCAGCAGGCGGCTACTATCACCGCCGCCAGCCGCCTGTGCAAGATCAACGATTCCCCGGCACTGTTTATCAGCCACTTTCGCGACCCGGTGCAAATGACCTGGTCGCTGCATATCTCTCCGATATTGACCGGATTTCCCAGCGGCGACGAAGTGGCAGACGCTGGCCGCATCAACGCGATTATCGAGGCCGAGATACGCAAACATCCGGCGCAGTATCTCTGGTTGCACCGGCGCTTCAAGACGCGTCCGGCGGGGGAAGAGAAGCCTTACAAAAAGCGCCGTTAAAGGTTTAACTACTAATCCAGGTCAGGGAGCGCTTTAGAGGCCGGTATAGTGGCTCAGCTGCACAATTGATGGCGCTGGGCCAGCAAGCGCGCATAGTTGGCTGCCAGTGCGGGAACACCGAAGCAGGCTTCCGCACGCTCTCGTGCCCGGCATTGCATGATGGCAGCCGCTTCCGGCGCCATCGCGGCACTCTGGCGGAGCGCGGCAACCAGTGACGCCAAATCCCCGGTGCGATAATAAATGCCGGCATCACCAAGCACCGAACGCGGCCCCGGGCTATCGGCACAGACCACGGGCACGTTCGCGCTCATTGCTTCCAGCAGCGCCACACCAAAAGCCTCTTTTGGACCCGTGGTGAACAGCAGCTGGTCGAAGGCATGAATATAGCGCGCTGCATCCGGCACTTGACCCAGCCAGTACACGCGATTACTGATGCCAAGCTCATAGGCCCTGGTCTTCAACGCCACGGCCAAGTCACCATCACCCACCATCACCAAACTGGCACGCGCTGGCAACTGATCCACAACATTGGCAAACGCTTCCAACGCCAACCCGGGTTCTTTTTTGTAGTGCAAACGCCCGATGTATCCCAGATAGTAGCCATCCTGTGGCAGGTGCAGAGCGGTGCGGGCCGTCTGCCGCTCCAACTGCGCGGCCCGTAACTCGGTCATGTCGATAGCATTGGGCAGCACCAGCACTTTCCCAATGGCGGGATTGGCTTGCTGCATGTCATCCGCAACCGCGCTCGACACCGCAGCGAATTGGACATTGGGCAGTAGCAGCCGTTGATGCCAGACGCGCTGCCAGCGGCGGAAATACCCAAACTCGTGGGCCAGCGCCAAAATTTTGTGGTGCTCACCACGTGGCAGCAACGCAGCACCAATTCGCATCATCTTGTATCTATGGCAAAGCACGAACTGCCAGTCAGTACGGGCATATTTACTCCGCAAACTTCGCAATGCGTCTCGCCGGTGGAAACCCGGCGGCAAATCCAAATATTCCACTCTGCCGGCCATGGTCTTGTGGGGCAGACAGGAAGGTTCCATGAAAACAGTGGTAACCTTTGCGCCCAATTCTCCCAGAGCTTTGGCATGCGCATCACAAAGCGCCTGAAAGGGCGCCAGGTCGCTTCCGCACAGCTGCAGCACTTCAGGTGACATTCTCACCAGCCTGCACATCCTTGGCATCAGACTTTGTTACCAGCAGGTCTTCCATAACCAGATACTGCAGATCGGACCCGAAAAACATATTCAACGCATCTGTGGGCGAGCACACCATGGGCTCTCCCCGACGATTCAGTGAAGTGTTCAGCACCACCGCATTGCCGGTCAACCGCTCCATTTCTTCCAGCAGCGCGTAGTAACGGGGATTCTGCTCACGCGCCACGATTTGCACCCGCGCGGTACCATCCTCATGTACCACCTCCGGCACCCGCTGCTTCCATTCCTCAGCAACATTGAATGTGATGGTCATATAGGGCGCAGGGTGTTGGCTTTCAATCATCTGCGGCGCGACCCGATCCAGGACGCTCGGGCAGAACGGACGCCAGCGCTCACGGAATTTGATCTGGGCATTGATGCGATCAGCAATGCCAGGCGCATTCGGACAACCCAAAATGCTGCGCGCTCCCAAGGCTCTGGGACCAAATTCCATGCGGCCCTGAAACCAGGCCACCGGATTGCCCGCCGCCAGAATGGCAGCAGTTTCCGCCGGCACATCCGCCAGACGCCGCCATTGTAGGGGTTCGGTACGCGCTTCAATGGTTGCGAGACACTCGGCACTGCTGTAACTGGGCCCAAGATAAACATGAGACATGGGCTGCAAAGCCTCGCCGGCCTGTACAGCAGCCCAAGTGGCGGCGCCCAATGCGGTACCCGAATCTCCGGACGCCGGCTGCACAAACAGTTCTTTCAATCCCGGCAACGCCAGAATGCGTTGGTTCAGCTTTACATTCAGCGCGCCGCCACCGGCAAACGCCAAACGCCCGGTTTCCCGGATGATATCGCCCAAGTGAGTTTCGATCAGCGCAAGACAGACGTCTTCAAACAGCTGCTGCATGGCCGCGGCGTAATGGATATAGGGCTCATCAGCCACATCACCCTGGCGGCGCGGCCCCAGCCATTCCACCAGCTTGGGGCTGAAGTAAAAGCCTACGCCATCTTCCTTGTACCGCCGCAATCCCACGGTATTCACATACCTGGTATCTACCACCAGATCACGTCCATTGTTTTTCAGCTGCATCAACCGGGACAGGTCAAATTTGGTCGGATCGCCATAGGGCGCCATGCCCATGACTTTGTATTCCCCATCGAGCATTTCAAAGCCCAGATACTCGGTGATGGCGCCATATACGCCACCAATGGAGTCCGGATCATAGAATTCCTTGATCTTGTGGATCTTGCCGCCTTCGCCATACCCGAAGAAGGTTGTTGCATACTCACCTTTACCGTCCACACCCAGGATGGCTGTTTTTTCCTCAAATCCACTCAGATGATAGGCACTACTGGCGTGCGCGAGGTGGTGCTCCACAGGCACAAATCGGGTGCGATTCCAATTGATGCCCAACTCAGCGCCGGCTGCCAGCACACGGCGCTGGTTGCGCCTGTAGCGTCGGTTGCCGTTTAACAGCGCATCCAGCGCCCGATCCGGGGCATACCAGTAGCGCCGCGCAAAATGCCAGCGGGCGGGCGACCACAGGCTGATGGGTGCGTAGGGAAAGGCAACCTGATCCACCTGAGAGGCGTCTATGCCTGCATGCCGCAGACAGTATCGCGCCGCCTCCAGCGGCATACGGTTCTTGGCGTGCTTATCCCGGATAAAGCGCTCTTCTTCCGCCGCCGCTACGATCTCGCCATCTATCAGCAGTGCCGCCGACGGGTCGTGATTCAGGGCGCCGGAAAGTCCCAATATGATCATGAGGTCCCCACATCTATCGCAGCATCATACAACAGCCTCTGCAACGCATGACACCGCGATGCCGGCATCCTGCAATTGTGCGGCGACGGCGTCGCAAGTGGCCACCTGCCAGCTTTCGTCGGCGGCGATCAGTTCGAAGACATGGTCTTCCAGCCCCTCGGCGCGCAGTTCGACCAGGGCGCGGGCGGGGGCGGTTTCGGGCGGGGGAAGTTCGGCATATTCCGGGTGCAGCGGGCTGACATGGTGGTTCTCGGCCACCGCGCCGCGATTGGCATAGCCCAGTTCCAGCACGACAGCATTGTCAACGGCAAGCTGCGCCGCGCGGCGCAGGGCGCGGTTGTCATAGGGGGCGACGCGCTGGTTGAAGCGGATGCAGATTGTCGAGGCCGTGAGGGTTTCGCTGCGCCGGAGGTCGAGTGCGTCGAAGGCCGCGACAAAATCGGGCGTCGTTTCATGAAGCATGTCAATCTCGCCCGCGCGCATCGCCGCGAGCCAGCGCGACGGGTCGGTGCCGAGGTCGATGAACTCGATCTCGTCGAGCCAGGCGCCATCGGGCGCCCCCCACCACTGGTGTTCGGGGTTGCGCACCAGTTGCGCGCCCTGGCCCGGCTCGTGCCAGACCGGCAGGTAGGGCCCGGTGCCCAGCGGGTTGGCGACGGGGTCTTCGCCCTCGAAGGCGGGGTGAACGACAGCCGCCGGGTAATCGGCCGCGTTGACCATCAGCGTGATGTCGGGGGAGGACAGGTGCAGCTGCAGGCTGTGGTCATCGAGGATTTCGACGGCATCGGGGCGTATCCGGCCGCTTGACGGGTCGCGCAGCGCATTGAGCCGCCCGGCCATCGAATTGCCGGCAACCGTGCCGTCGCACCAGCGCGCGAAATTATGCGCGACATCGGCGGCAGTGAAGGGGTCGCCATTGTTCCAGCGCACCCCCCGGCGCAGGTGCAGGGTATAGCGGGTGGCGTCGTCGCTGACCTCCCAGCTGTCCAGCAGGCGCGGCACGAGCGTGCCATCGGGCTGATATTCGACCAGGTATTCCAACCAGCCGCGGCAGAGATTGGCCAGTTCGGGCCAATCCCAGCGGCGGGGGTCTTTCTGCGGGCGCAGGTTCATCTGGATGCGCAGGCGCCCGCCGTGCCGGGCCTCTTGCCGGGTGGTTTGCGCGGCGAGCGGCGACGCCCCCAGCCCAAGCAGACCCCACGCACCTGCAGCCCCCAGCCCCAGCGCCGTCGCCCGTGTCAGGAAGCTCCGCCGTCCGATCACGCCGGCGCGCGCATCCCTTGCCGCTTGCCGGATCGCAGGGTGCAGGCCGGGGCGCGCGGGGTCGGACATGCGAAGCTCCTTCATGGCAGGCCGAACGAGGCGCGACCTTGCCGATCGTGCGTCCCCGCCACAACGTCTCGAGGATCACCGGATAGCCGAACAGCGCGAGGAACGCCAGCCGCTTCGGCTCTGACAGCCGGCCGGTGATGCCGAAGTCGAGCAGGGCCACCACGCCCGACGGCAGGACGAAGAGGTTGCCGCCGTGGAGGTCGCCGTGGAAGATCCCGTGGATCATGGCCCACTCCATGAAGCCGATCATCCCGGTGCGGACCACCTCGGCGGTGTCGACCCCGGCCTCGCG
>JBJHDG010000043.1:0-12251 GCA_050486425.1 Pseudomonadales bacterium
CGCCCCCGAAACAGCACCCGAGAGCAATCCATCATAACTTAATGAGCCTATACCACCGCCAACGCCTCCTGCAATAAACCCTGCCAACACATAGCTAGATACCGTGCCGAATCCACGCCCTCATGGCCAGTAAAACCACGATTGGTAACGCTGGTGTTGAAGCTCAGCAGCTGCGCGCCGGAGAGCACCGCGTAATTCACCTCATGGCGCCGGCTGTCGCCTTAGCGCCTACATTCTGCCAATATTGGCATGTTGCGAGTCACTGCAAGGTGAACCTCACCATGAGATACGGCCATTGGCTTTTACTCGGCGGCGCCCTGTTGATCCTGTCCACCATGAAACTCCCAACTTGGCTAGGTGGACCATCTCGCCGTTACGATGCTGACGACATGCCGACGGCCCTTATGAATCGCGCAATCCGGCAGCGGCTGGGGATGTATATTATTTACGCGGGCGCTTATTTTTGGGTGTTTGGAATCTGACTCGTTCCCCACACTTTATAGCGCGCATTATCCGTACTCCCCATAGCCCGAATCACCGCCTCATTATCAAACCCAGGCAGCTCCTGCAAACGCTTAAGCAGCTCTGGAAAGCCTTCCGCATAATTGGAGACCCCACAGCCATGACTGCCATCGGCATCGAGCAGCAACCAATAGATATCATCCGCATAGGGTCCTTCATCGGTGGTGATGATTTCAACCTGGGCCAGATCGCGCCAGCGAATGGTTTCCTGGCGGCCGTCGGGAAGTCGACGATAGACGCCGTCGGCGTCAAAGCTCACCTGCTCGGCAAACCCCTGAAAACTGGCCCGCTTCGCTTGCAACCAGGGCATGGCCAGCATCAGCAACGCACAAGCCACAAAAAACCACAACGCCGGTTGACGCAGTGGCGTCTCAAAAACCAACAATCCGGTAACAACAAATGCCAGGCTGATCAGGATCACGATGATGTCAGTCAGGCCATAACGCATGCTCAGCTCGCAAGGCTGGTCATTAGCTGCACAAAATCCGGATAGCGGCGCGCAAGGAATCTGGCCAAAAACAGCAGTACGAACAGAAAGCCGAACAACTGGCGCGCAAGGAATAGTCCTCGCAGCATCCTGGCCGTGACACCTGCCTCGGGCAACCTTTGCACTACCGCCACACCATCTGTCCCAAGCAACTGCAACAGTGATGGTAGCGGTACGCCCGCCTGCACCCGGCTCCTGATACAAAACCCCACGTACAGCAGTTGCGATAACACCAACAATCCCAGGCACACCCACATCAGCAGCCCACTCATGCCGACACCTGTGCCGCAAGCTGCTGGGCCTTGGCTACCCGGGGATTCATTAGCAAGCGCCACAAGGGTGGCACAAAGGCGATCAGCAACATAAACACCAGTGGCAATGGAAACACCGGGGCCTTGGGATCCAAACGTAGCAATGGATAAGGGCGCCCGGCATACATATGGTGATCACCATGCCGCATCAAACTTAGCAGCGCAAAGTTGATGAGTTGAAAGGGTGAGTTGAAGGCATGCTGCACCCCAACTCGTTCGTAGCCATCGCCGATCATTTGGCGCCGCAGCCCATAATGCTGGGCATAATTGATGGTCTCCAGCATCAGGATGGCGAACAGGCACTGCACCAGAAAGAACAGCGCTGCTGGCCAACCGCCCAAACTGGCAAACAGCAGCACCATGAGCAAGCTGCTGATGCTGGTGAGCAGGCTGGCATTGCGCCAATGCCAGAGCGAGCGCGCTTCGGCCTGGGCGATTTTTGCTTCCAACTGCCAGGCTTTACGCAAGTTGCCGGGTATTGCGCGCAGAAAGAAGCGGTAAATGTTTTCGTTCAAGCGCGCCGAGGATGGATCAGCCGGAGTGGCCACATCCTGGTGGTGGCCCCAGATGTGTTCACGATAGAAAGTGCCATAGCCGGCCAGGCTCATGGCAAAGGCACCGATCACCCGTTCCAGCACACTGTGCTTGTGGATCAGTTCGTGGGCGGCGGTGATGCCAAAGGCGGCATAGATAATGCCAGTGACGGCGGCCGTGAGCAGCAACAGCTGCCAATGGTCGGCGTACAGTTGCGCCAGCAACAGGCAGGCAGAGAGCATGGTGGCGGCAATCAACAGGGTCGCCAGCAAGGGAATGGTGCGCAGTAAGGCGGAGCGACCCAGCGTGCGCTGCAAGCGGGGCGGCGCCGCCAGCCAGTCCGGCCCCGCCACCAGATCAAACACGCCCGCCATCACGAAGATGCCGAACAGCACGGCCCCGGACAGGGTATAGCCCAGGTGGGGGTACGCCAGCAGGGTGACCACATAGAAAGCCAGGGTGAGGCAGGACACCAGGATCAGCAGATGGGCGCCAGAGCGCAGCCACCAATACAGACTGACGGCGGTATCCAGCAATTTGGCCCGTAGCCCGCCGACGCCGGCCGCCCCTTCCGATTGCGATCTCATGCTAACAACCTGGCAAAAAACGCGCCCGAGTATATCTGCGCCAGCCCCGGCCTGACCATCAGCAGGGCGCCGGCCTCGGCTGCGGCAACCCTGGCCAGCCCGGCCGCAACCGGCTAAGGTATTCCCCCTCAGTTTTCCCGCTACATCTATATACAACCCGCTCAGGAGTCACAGATGGAAGTCAAAGACAAAGTGGTGGTGGTCACCGGCGCCGGGGGCGGCATCGGCAAGGCGCTGGCCGAACGTTTTGCCCGGGATGGCGCCCGCAAGGTGGTGGTGGCCGATATCAATGGCGATAACGCCAAGACGGTAGCGGCGGCCATTGGTGGTCATGGCGTGCAACTGGATGTGGCCAAGGAAGCCGAGATCATCCAGCTCATCGACGCTACCGAACGTGATTTCGGTCCCATCGACCTGTTCTGTTCCAATGCCGGCATCTTTATCGGCATGGGCCTGAGCACCACCGACGAGGAGTGGGAACGCATCATGGCGGTGAACGTGAAGGCGCACCTGTATGCAGCGCGTAACCTGGTGCCACGCATGATCAAGCGCGGTGGCGGCTATCTGTTAAATACCGCCTCTGCCGCAGGCTTGCTGTCGCAGATTGGTTCGGTGACCTATTCCGTGAGCAAGCATGCGGCCGTGGCACTGGCGGAGTGGATTTCCATTACCCATGGGCATCAGGGCATCAAGGTCTCGGTACTTTGTCCCCAGGCGGTACGCACGGCCATGACCGGTGCCACCGGCACCAGCGATCGCCCCGGTGGTGTGGCCGGCCTGGACGGCATGCTGGAGCCGGACTTTGTGGCCGAGGTGGTTACCCAGGGCCTGGCCGCCGAACAATTTTTGATCCTGCCGCATCCGGAAGTGGCGGAATACTTCAAGCGCAAGGGCAGCGACTATGACCGCTGGCTCGGCGGCATGCGCCGCTTGCAGGAGAAATTCCGTCCTGGCGGCGTAAGCTGAGACCCCAGCCATTTCATAATAGATAGGAAACGTTATGAGCCTGTTTGATTTGACCGATCGTGTGGTGCTGAGCACCGGCAGTTCCAAAGGCATGGGCCTGACCATGGTCAGCGCCCTGGCGGATCAAGGCGCCAAGGTGGTGATCTCCAGCCGCAAGCTGGACCAGTGCCAGGCCGCCGCAGATGCCATCAATGCGCGCCTGGGTGCCGAGCGCGCCATCGCCATCGCCTGCAATATTGGCTACAAGGAGCAGCTGCAAAATCTGGTAGACGAAACCCGGCAGCGCCTGGGCAAGATCGATGTGCTGTTGTGCAACGCAGGGGTGAATCCCTATTACGGTCCGGCCAAAGATATCCCGGATGAGCTGTTCGATAAGATCATGGGTTCCAATGTGAAATCCAATCACTGGCTGGCGCACATGGTGGCGCCGGACATGATCGAGAAAAAGCGCGGCTCCATCATGATCACCTCCAGCACGGCGGCCTTTTCCGGCTCTACCATGCTGGGCACCTACAACATTTCCAAAACCGCCGACCTGGCCCTGGTGCGCAACCTGGCACTGGATTACGGCCCTCACGGCATTCGCGTGAACGCCATCTGCCCGGGCGTGATTCGCACGGATTTTGCTCGGCAATTGTGGGAATCACCGGAAGCAGAACAAGCTCTGAACAACCGCACGCCGTTGCGGCGCATTGGTGAGCCAGAAGATCTGGCGGGTATTGCGGTGTTTTTTGCCTCCGATGCCAGCTCCTATATCACCGGCCAGGCCATCACGGTCTGTGGTGGCAATGTGATGTGCCGCTGAGCAGAAATGCCGGACAAGAAAAAGGGCGTGCAGGGACTGCACGCCCTTTTTTATTGCCCGGCTGATCGTTGCTTGGGCGATCCGCTCAGCGCTTGAGCTTAGTTCTTGAACTCGGACACCAAGCCCTGAATGGTTTTCTTGGCATCGCCGAAGATCATGCGAGTGTTCTCGCCAAAGAACAGTGGATTGTCCACGCCGGAGAAACCCGAAGCCATGGAACGCTTGAGCACAAACACGGTACGGGCTTTGTCCACATTGATAATGGGCATGCCGTAGATCGGGCTGTTTTCATCTTCCCGGGCAGCCGGGTTCACCACGTCGTTGGCACCGATCACCACGGCCACATCGATCTTGTCGATGCGCGGGTTGATTTCATCCATTTCCACCAGCTGGTCATAAGGCACACTGGCTTCGGCCAGCAGTACGTTCATGTGCCCCGGCATACGCCCGGCCACCGGGTGAATGGCGTAGGTGACTTCACAGCCATTGCCTTCCAGCAATTCGCCCAGCTCGTGTACGGCGTGCTGCGCCTGGGCCACGGCCATGCCGTAACCAGGTACAAAGGTAACAGAGCGGGCAGCTTCCAGAATCAGGTAGGCGTCTTCCACGCTCAGGGGTTTAACTTCCCCTTCAATAGCGCTGGCCTGTTTCACGGCACCAAAACCACTGAACAGCACATTCGCCAGGGAACGGTTCATGGCCTTGCACATGATATTGGTAAGGATGATACCGCTGGCGCCCACCAGGGAGCCGGCCACGATCAGAATGTTGTTGTTGATGGCAAAACCCGCAGCGCAGGCTGCCAAACCGGAATAGGAGTTCAGCAGCGAAATTACCACCGGCATGTCCGCACCGCCGATGGGAATCACCACCATGATGCCGAGAATCAGGGCCAGGGCCACCACCGCCAGCAGCGCCGGCGCAAAGGGATCCGGCTCCATCACAAAGAGCACACCAGCAGCCAACAGCGCCAGCAGGAACGCGGCGTTCACATAGCGCTGCAAGCCGAACACGATGGCGCGACTGGGCAAGGTTTCCGACAGCTTGCCCCAGGCAATGATGCTGCCGGAGAAGGTCACACCACCGATCAAGATGGACAGGAAAATGGTCACCACGGTAAAGGTGGAGACGTCGTTGCCGTAAAGTGCCGCCCAACCCACCAGCAAACTGGCGGCGCCGCCGGAGCCGTTGAACAGGGCCACCATTTCCGGCATGGAGGTCATGGCCACCAGGCGCGCAGCCAGTGCACCGATAATGGCGCCGATAATGGCCGCCACGATGATGTACTCAAACTCAACGATGTCCCGCGACAGCAGGGTCACCACAATGGCGATCAGCATCGCGATAGACGACAGCAGGTTGCCGCGCCGCGCCGAAGCCGGCGAACCCAGCATCTTCAAGCCGAAGATGAACAGGCCGGCAGAAATCACATAAGCAAAATTGATCAACGCTTCCATGGTGCCGGCCCCTTAGCTCTCTTTCTTCTTGAACATGGCCAGCATCCGGTCGGTGACCAGATACCCACCAACCACGTTAACGGTGGCAAAGCACACCGCTGCCGCACCCAGCCAAGTGGCCCAGGCACCTTGCGCCGCGCCGGCAGAAATCAGCGCACCCACAATGGTGATGCCGGAGATGGCATTGGCACCGGACATCAGCGGCGTGTGCAGCGTGGCCGGTACTTTGGAGATGAGCTCGAACCCGAGAAAGATCGAGAGCACCAGAATAAAAGTCAGAAATACGGCTTCCATGGGGCCTCCGTTACAGGTTCTTGAAAGTGGGGTGAACGATCTCGCCAGCCTGGGTGATGACGCAGCCCCGGGCGATTTCATCTTCGGGATCCAGCACCAGTTGCTTGGCTTCTGCGTCCCAGAATTCGGACACCAGGTTGACGATGTTGCTGGAGTACATGTCGCTGGCATCCTGCGCCGCCAGCGACGGCAGGTTGCCCAGGCCGATCACGCGCACACCATTGATTTCCACAATCTCATCCAGCTTGCTGCCTTCCACGTTGCCGCCGGATTCCACAGCCATATCCACCACCACGCTGCCGGGCTTCATGGCTTCCACCATGTCGCGGCTGACAATGCGCGGCGCTGGCCGCCCGAATACCTGGGCGGTGGTAATCACGATATCGCTCTGGCCGATCACTTTTTTCATGCCTTCACGTTGCAGTGCCAGTTGCTCCGGGGTGAGTTCCCGGGCGTAGCCCTGCTCCGTCTGGCCGGTTTCACCCAGATCGATCTGCACGAACTTGGCGCCCAGGGACTGCACCTGTTCAGCCACCACGGGCCGGGTATCAAAGGCTTCCACCCGTGCACCCAGGCGCTTGGCCGTGGCAATGGCCTGCAGGCCGGCGACGCCGGCGCCAATGACAAATACCCGCGCCGGCGAAATGGTACCGGCCGGGGTCATCATCATGGGCAGGATCTTGGCGCTGTGCTGCGCCGCCAGAATCACCATCACGTAGCCTGCCAGGCTGGCCTGGGAAGAGAGGGCATCCATCTTCTGGGCCTTGGTGGTGCGGGGAATCATTTCCATGGAAATGGCGGTGACCTGTTGTTGGGCCAGGCTGCTTACCAGGGCCTTCTCGTTGAAGGGATCCAGGAAGCTGATATGTACGGCGCCGGCTTTGACCCAGGCAGCCTCTTCAGCGTTGGGCTTGCGCACCCGCGCCACCAGATCGCTCTGGGCAATCAGCTGCTGCCGGTCCTGCACAATGCGGGCACCTGCATCCTGATAGGCTTGGTCGCTGATATAGCTGCCAGCACCGGCACCGGTTTCCACCGCCACCTCAAAGCCCAGGCTAACCAGCTTCTTTACTCCGGCAGGGACCAGCGCAACACGCAGCTCCCCCTGCCAGGTCTCTTTAGGCACCCCAATGCGCATCTAGTGAATCCTCGCGGTGTGTTCCTGAAAATGGAAATAATCAAAATTGGCGGAGGGCAGGTCGCTCTGCCTGCCGTCCCGGCGGCCACCAATTCTCCCCTTGGAAAGGATGGCCCCCTCGGAAAGGTCGCATAGGCTAGCGAATCGCCCCGGCACTGACAATGTTGCAGATGTCATGAGCATATGAGTCAAAGTCAGCTGGCGGCTGGGACTGGCCGGGCCGGGCTGGCAGAATAGGCCGCTTCGCCCAGCACCGGAACCTGCCATGCCCAGCCCGACCTGCGCCATTCGCGCCCTCAGCCATTCGGGAAGCCCCTGCCATTCTGGAGGTCAGGCCTGATGCGGCTGGCGATATTGGCCTCACACCAGGGCACCGTGATGCAGGCGGTGCTGGATGCCTGCCGCGCCGGCACCATCGCCGGTGAGGTGGTGCTGGTCATCAGCAATAACAGCCAAGCCGGCGCCCTGGCCCGGGCCAGGGCTGCCGGGATTCCCTGGCAGCATCTGAGCAGTGCCACCCATCCGGATCCGGCGGCCCTGGATGCCGCCATTTGCGCGGCCCTGCAGGCCGCCGGCGCCGACTGGGTGCTGCTGGCCGGCTACATGAAGAAGTTGGGGCCGGCCACCCTGAGCCGGTTCGCCGGCCGTCTGCTGAACACCCATCCCGCCCTGCTGCCGAAATTCGGCGGTCAGGGCTTTTATGGCCGCAAGGTGCACGAGGCGGTGATTGCCGCCGGTGACAGTGTCTCCGGCGCCAGCGTGCACCTGGTGGATGGCGACTATGACACCGGCCCGGTGCTCACCCAGGTGCAGGTGCCGGTATTGCCCACGGATGACGCCGCCAGCCTGGAAGAACGGGTAAAGCTGGCCGAGCGCCAACTGCTGATCGACACCCTGGCGCAACTGGCCCGGGGTGAACCCCCGCCCCAAGGAGCCGCCCATGGCTGAAACCCACCAGCAAGTCCTGCACTGGCGCACCCTGACTGCCACCGATCAGGAGGCCTACCGCAAGCTGCGCCTGGAGGCCCTGGACGCCATCCCCACCGCCTTCGGTTCCGGCTATGAGGCGGATACCAGCCGCCGCGCCGCCACCTACAGGGACGGTCTGGCCGGTAATGCGGAAAATTTCATCCTGGGCGCCTGGGACGGCACCGAGCTGGCCGGTATCTGCGGTCTGTTCCGCGACCCGGCCCCCAAACGCGAGCACCGCGCCTTTATCTGGGGGCTGTATCTGCGCCCCGGCTATCGCGGCCAGGGCCAGGGCCGGGCGCTACTGCTGGCCCTGCTGGAACGCGCGCGCAAACTGCAGGGGCTGCACCATCTGCTGGTGACCGTGGTTTCTGATAACGCCCGCGCCCTGGGCTTCTACCAGGCCCTGGGCTTTGAGATCTGGGGCACCGAGCCCGCCGCCTTGCGGGTGGAAGAGCAGCTGTATGATGAGATTCATTTGTGGTTGGAGTTGGCAGATGATCGAACCTGATGCGCCCAGTATCAGGACCTGTGCGTCGGCATAGGATTGCCTAAGCCAGGTAGGTGTGCACCAAGCCAATCACCGCACAAACCCCAATCACCCGAATGATGTCCTGCTGATATTTCCAAAGCGCGATAAAGGCTGCCGCCGACACCAATGCATAGAACCACATAAAGCCGCCGGAAAAGGGTGCGGCTGCGGTGGCATGGGGGAAGATCACATGCCAGCCGAAAAACAGGCCCAGGTTAAGGATGACGCCCACCACAGCGGCGGTGATGCCGGTGAGCGGCGCAGTGAACGCCAAGTCGCCACGTGTGGATTCCACCAGGGGTGCGCCCGCCAGAATAAAGACAAAGCTGGGTAGAAAGATAAAGAAAGTAGCCACGCTGGCGCCGACAAAACCTGCGAGCAGCAAGGCATCGGGGCCGAAGATTTGTTTCGTCCAGGCACCAACAAAGCCCACGAACGACACCACCATGATAAGCGGCCCAGGCGTGGTTTCACCTAACGCCAAGCCGTCAATCATTTGCGTGCCGGTTAGCCACTGATGCTGCTCCACGCCGCCCTGATACACATAAGGCAGCACAGCGTAAGCGCCACCAAAGGTCACCAACGCGGCCTTGGTAAAGAAGGCGCCCATCTGTTGTAACACCGGATTACCCAGCCCTGCCATGGCGGCTGCCCAGATCACCAGCGCCACCAGCACCAGGCCAACGAGATATGACCAGCGAAAACGCGTATGGGCCAGCGGCGGCGTATCGTCATCAATCAGTGCGGGTCCATAGTGCTTGTCCGCCGCACCATGGCCGCCACCGATCTGGAATTTGTGCGGCGCGAGCTTGCCGCCAATAAAACCCAGTATGCCGGCACCAATCACAATGTAGGGAAAAGGCACACGGAACACGAAAATAGCAATAAAGGCCAGGGCTGCGATCACCCACAGGACATTGTTCTTCAGCGCCCGCAAGCCAATACGCCAGGCGGCAAACACGACAATGGCCACCACGGCGGGCTTGATGCCATTGAACACACCCTGTACGAAGGTGACATCGCCAAAAGCCAGATAGACATAGGTGAGCGCCGACAGAATAAACAGCGACGGCAGCACGAACAGCGCGCCCGCCACAATGCCGCCCCAGGTACGATGCAACAGCCAGCCCATATAAATGGCAAGCTGCTGCGCCTCAGGGCCCGGCAACAACATGCAGTAGTTCAGCGCATGCAAAAATCGATGCTCGGAGATCCAGCGCCGCTTCTCTACCAACTCCTGATGCATGATGGCGATCTGTCCCGCAGGACCGCCGAAACTGATAAAGCCGAGCTTGAGCCAGTAGGCGAACGCTTCAAAAAAAGACGGATGCGCCGGTCGCTGCAGCGCTGGTGGAACCACGGCCACTATTACATCATCTCCGTCAGGTCATCCGCGGACTCATACAATAATACCGAGTCCGCCGGCTCAATCTCTTCCACCAAAGCATCTGCTGCGGAGCGCAACCTCTGCAACAAGGCTTGCGCTTCACTGATCAGGGGCGCATTGTGAGACCGTCGCAAGCCCTCTTGAATAAAGGGTTCCGCCAAATGCGGCCTGCCACTCGCGATGAGATAGCGTCCGATCCACAGATTAAGCCCAGGCAGCTGCGGCCTTTCTCGGTAGGCCTGCATCATCGCTTTTACAGCAGATAATTCATCTCCTACGTTATGGTAGGCTTGCCACAACGAGACATTGGCAACTACATTGGTTGCGTCAATGGCTACTGCTCTTTCACCCAGTTCGATCACCGCTTCATAGGCGGTATGTAATTCTTCAGCGGAAGCATTAGCGGTCATCGTGTTTGCAAAAATAGCGTGCGCCCAGGTTGCCAGCGCCAAAACATTCGCATCATTAGGCGCCATGCCAAGCGCCTGTGAAATATCCAAGCGAGCCTGTATTGGGTCGTCCGCAGCTTGCACCAACCCCCGCATGGCATATGCAGCGGCAGCACCGGGATCGGATTTGCGAATCTTTCTCAGCTGCCTTAACGCGACCTGATGCTTGCCTTGCATAAACATTGCTTCTGCATGTACATACTGGGATTCCGCCCGGCTGAGAGAACGCGAACTTATCGCTACAGGTGCGGCTGACACATCTACCGACATGCTGAACCCTCCAGCACGACGACGCAACGCATCATCCAAATATTTAGTGAGCAGCTCATTCATCTCGACGACAGAGATCCCGAATGCCTCTTCGAACAGCCCCACCGGATCATTCGATCCAGGATATGCCGCCATAAAGGTTCTGAATTCTTCTCTGTATCTGCCCTGCAAACGCTCGCGCTGCAGGTAGTAAGTCAGCAGCCATGAAGTGGCGTAGAACTGGGGCATTTGCCTGCGCTGCAAATCACCGCGCGTAGCAGAAAGCAGGTCCTCCAACGGCAACATCGAACGGTCTCGCAGCGCGAAGGACAGATTACTCGCCCGCTCGCCAATGACCAAAGCGTTGTTACGAATGGTCGCGTAGGCGAGCATTTCCGCAAACCCTTCATCGTACCAGTAAGGATGCGAAAAAGAGCCTCGATTGGCCATGAGGTGGTGAACGTACTCGTGAAACAGAGTCTCCAACCGACCCGATCCAATCCAATCCGGGCCCACCACCATCTTCGAATTAAAAACATTATGAAGATAGATACCAGCAACAAAGTCACTGCCAACCAACTCTCGAAAGTAGGTGTGGCTAGTAGGCGCAAAAACGAATGCCGGCGCAGACTCCGGCGATGTATCCAAGTTCGTCAGCAGCAGAACGCCATAGCGAAACTTCTCCAGCTCTGTCAACAACCGCTCTGCCTGACGTGGGCGCATGTCGGAATAAAGTACGAAATTCTCACTGCTGTGCTCAAACCAACGCGAATAGGTTGGCGCAGAAATAGTCAGGCAAACCAGGCTCCCCAGCGCTAGGCAAAACCGTCGCATTCCGATCTCCTTCTTATTTCTAATTCTGATTATTCAATGCCCATTAACGGCTAAACAATTCAACGCCTGCGCATGCAACCCGGCATCTCCCACTGCCAAGATCTGCCCCCCCAGCGCGGGATTCCCCCCCTGCCAGGTGCTTACCACGCCACCGGCGCCGCGAATGATGGGCACCAGCGCCTGAATGTCATAGGGCTTCAGCCCGGCTTCCACCACCAGATCCAGTTGCCCCATGGCGAGCATGCAGTAGGCGTAGCAATCACCGCCATAGCGCGCCATGCACACCTGCCGCTGTAACGCTTGAAACCCAGCCATTTCGGCACCGGGTGCGAAGAGCTCCGGCGCCGTGGTTGAGAGTATGGCAGCCGACAGTTCACTGCATGGACGCACTTGCAAACGCTGCCGACGATTGCCCTGTTGATACCAGGCGGATTGATTGTCGCCGTAGAAAAATTCACCGGTGAACGGCTGATGCATGATCCCCAGGACGGGCGTATCGCCATTGAACAGTGCAATCAGCATGCCCCAGTGCAGCAAACCCGTCATGAAGGCACGGGTGCCGTCGATGGGGTCAATAACCCAGGTAAGGCCATTGCCAGGCTCGTGGCCATGCTCCTCCCCAAACAGGCCATGGCTGGGGTAAGCCGCCTTGATGCGCTGTCGCAGCAGGCTCTCCGCCTCCTGATCCGCCAGGGTGACGGGATCGAAATGGCCAGGCGCGGCCTTGTTG
>JBJHDG010000044.1:0-5467 GCA_050486425.1 Pseudomonadales bacterium
GCGGCACACTGATTGGAACGCAGGGCATGCTGAATGGCCTGTTCCAGCCTGTTGGAGAACAGCCGGCGATTGGCCAGCTCGGTGAGTGAGTCGTAAAACGCCATTTGTGCCATGCGTTCCTGGCTTTGGCGCATTTCCGTGACATCGGCAATTTGTACAATAAAATACAGGGGTTCATCGCGCTCATTTCGCTGCACCGCCATGTGGAAGTTGGTCCACAGCTCCAGAGAGTTACGGCACAGCATGCGACGCTCGCTGCGGCTGACATCCAGGCTGCGATACAGAAGGCGGGACATGGACTCTTTTAGGCTGCCCCGCTCTTCAGCTGGCACCAGGCGGCTGATGTGGTTGCCCATCAATTCTTCTTCCGCCACCGCCAGCATTTCCAGGGCGAAGTTGTTGGCCTGGAAGATAAAGCCCTCGGTGTTCACCAGCAGCATGCCGATAGGCGCATTTTCGAACGCGCTGCGGAATCTGGCTTCGCTGCGTTGCAGCATCAGTTCGGTGTCTCGCTGCTGACGGTTGTCCTTGACTAGACAGATCACGCTGGGACGGCTGTGAATCTCCACCAGGGCAGCGGAGATTTGGGCCGGGATGATTTCTCCCTGTTTGTTGCTGAGCATTACTTCCACATTGTTGACATGGCGTTGCTCGGCCAGGATTTCCGCCATGCTGGCGATATCCGCCTGATTCACCAGCAGCGGCAAGTGATGCACGCGGCGTCGCAGCACATCGGCATGGGCAAGGCCGATGGTGCTGAGCAGGGTGTCATTCACTTCCATGATGCGGCCATTATCCATGCTGATGATGGCAATGCCGTCCGGGCTGTTATTGAAAATCTGGGTAAATTTTGCCTCGCTCTCGCGCAAGGCCACTTCTGCCTGGCGGCGTTTGCTCACATCCCGGCCCACGCAGAGCAGGCAGACTTCACCATCAATATCGATACGGCGTACCGAGACCTCGGTATGGATGCGTTCACCATTTTTCGCCGTCAGGCGGCTCTCGTAATCCAACACCCCGTGCTGACTGTCGATCTGGGCCAGCAGTTGGTCGCGTTCCGCGCGGCTGTCCCAGAGTTGCAATACATCAGCGGGTTGGCCGATAGCCTCATCCCGGGTGTAGCCCAGCAGGCGGGTGAAGCCGCTGTTGAAGTCGATAATGCGCTGGTCCCGTTCCCGCACAATGAGGATGGCGTCCGGGCTGGCATGAAAAATCGTGCTGAACCTGCTGCGACTGTCTGCCAGCAAACGCTGGGTATGGACCTTGTCGGTGATCACCCTTGCGGTGACCACGGTTCCCTCAATGCCTGGGGTGGTGGTCAGGCCGGTGAGCTGCATTTCCACAAAGCAGTCGCTGTCCAGATTCAGTTGTATCAGCGGCAGGCTGTAAGGGGTGCGACTGTTGCGAAAGCTGGCGCGCAGGGCGCTGGTGAAATCGTCGCGGCTGTCGGCATGGATCCACTGCAAGGGCGAGGTACCAAGCAGTTCATCCCGGGGTTGATTCAAGGTTTCCGCGGTGCGTGGATTGACGTAACTGATGCGGCCCTTGGTATCCACCACCAGGGTCAGTTCGCCGGTGTTCTCGATAATGCCGCGAAAGCGCGACTCACTTACCGCCAGGGCCCGACGCGCATCCCGCTGCTGGGTGAGATCCAGAATCTGGATCATGCCAACCGCGGGCCGGCCCATGGCGTCGCGCAGCAGATGCACATACACCAGGGTGAGAATGCGATGTCCGTTATCGAACTGGATTTCGCGCTCAAAGCGCAAATGGTCCTGATCGCCGGAGAGCAGCCGGCTGCGTTCCGGTCGCAGGTCTTCCCAGACATTGGGACCCAGCAGCAACATCAGATTTTGGCCACGCAGATCCGTGCCATTGGGTAATGCGATGCCACCGCCGCTCAGCAGCTCGGCAAAGGCGTGATTGTTGCGCACCACCAGGCCATCCATGGTGCACAGCACCATGGGCGCCGGTGCCAGGCCAAAGGCCAGGTCCAGGGCTTCAACATCGATGCGCTGGCGCGCCAGTTGCTGATCAAAGTGTTGTTGTTGCCAGAGTTGGGCGCAGGCCAGGGCCAGTGCAGCCAACAGCAGCAGGCCACCGCCCCAGGTTTGGGCGAGCAGCAGCAGCAGGGTGCCACCCGCGCCCAGGCACAGGCTCAGAATCAGCACCAGTTGTGGATGCCGGCGCCAGAAATTCGCTGGCGCAGCGGTTCGCGTCAGGTCTTGCAACCCCGTTTGGAATTCGATCATAGCTTGCCCTGTCCTTGGGCCATGAAGATCTTTGTTATACGTCGGGTTCTATGGAGCGCCCTGATTACCTGGCGCATGGTGCAGCGAGTTGGGTACTGGTGCCATGACTTTGTGCACAAACTGTGAGGTCTGTCCGGCAAGCGGGCAGGGCGGATCGGGGGCAGATCAGGCGGGGCTCAGTACGGGCGTGGTTGCTCTTGTAGCTTGGCGCGTTGTTCCGCGGACCAGCGCTTATGGCCTTCCGGATCCAGAATCAGGGAGCAGAAATACAGCAGCAGGTCCCGGTGACTGGCGCTGAGCTGGTACCTGGCCAGGGCCTGCTCGCCCGCCTTGCTGTTGATAAAGGCAAAACAGCTGCGCAGATCGTGGCCACTGCCCAGCACCTGGGTCACATGGTCACTGAGCACATCATGCACGGGTTCCAGCTCGGCTTCGGTGAGGCCGGCAGCTTGGGGATCCAGGGTGAATTGCGCCCACAGGGTGGCCAGGTAAATCTGGAACAGCTCCTTGTCCAAAAAGGCATCCGTCAGCTGCGCCTGGGCAGCCACCTCTGCCAGCACGGGCGCCAATAATGCGCGAAGTTGGGGGGCAGTCCTTGTCATGGCGGGGCATTCTACAGAGCCGCAAGCGGCGGGGAAAACCCGTCAGCGCGGTTCAGGATTGGCGCTGGTAATGGCGCTAGCGCCGGTGTTGCCGGTGTTGCTGGCAGCCGTGATGGCCTTGAGTTCTTCGATGGTGCGGGTGAGCTGATCGAGCTGGGTAAAGATCTCGCGCAGGCTGTCGGCGGGCAGCGTGCTGGGCGTGGCGTTCGGCGCCAGGCGGCGATAGGCCTGGCGTAGACGCTGGTCGTTGTCGCGCTCCACGGCCATATACCGGCCGAGCAGGGCGCCGGTTTCCGTATCCATGGCATGGGCAAACAGATTGGGCAGGCTGTCCGGTGCCTGGCTATCCTGGATCGCCAGCAACTGTTCGAATTTTTCCTGATCCCGGCCCGGGCTGCGGGCCAGTTGCAACAGGCGCTGGAATTCCAGGGTCGGTGGCTGGGCACCGGGCAGCGCGGCACCCAGTTCCAGCGCGCGGCGCTTGAAGGCAGCGGCCTGCTCCGCACTGCGCAGGGCCACCAGTTGCAGCAGCGCCGCCAGGGCGCCATCGGCGGTGACCTGGGCCCAGGCTTCCAGTAGTTGCTGGGCTTTGGCTTCGCCGTCCGCGATCATCAGCAGCAGTTGCAGACATTCCGGGCTGACGGGAACTTGCGGCAGACCCGTCGTCTCCAACCCGGATGCAGGTTGCTGCTGTTGTTCCGCGCGGTATACCGGCATGGCACAAACTCCTGGCGTGGGCCGACACTGGACCCTAGCCTACGCCAACCGGCCAACGGACAGAAGACATGCAGACCCGGATACCTGAGCGGCCCCAGGCACCCCTGTGGGTGGCGGTGAGCAGTTGCCTGCTGGGCAACGAAGTGCGTTACGACGGTGGCCATAAACGCAGCGGCCTGTGTCATGAGGCATTGGATGGCCTGTTCCAGTTGCGCCCCATCTGCCCGGAAGTGGGTATCGGCATGGGTGTGCCCCGGGATCCCATTCAGCTGGTGGGTGATCTGGCCAACCCCCGCGCCCTGGGGGTGAAGGATCCGCAACTGGATGTCACCGCACGCCTGGCGCAGTTTGGCCGCGACACCAGCGCCCGCCTGCAGGATGTGCACGGCTATATCTTTATCAAGAATTCTCCCAGTTGCGGCTTGTTTCGGGTCAAGGTGTATCCGCCCCAGGGCGGCGCGCCATTGGCCCGGGGTCGTGGCATTTATGCGGCGGCCATTACCCAGGCCTTGCCCGCGCTGCCGGTGGAGGAAAATGGCCGCCTGGAAGATCCGGTGCTGCGGGAGAATTTTGTCAGTCGCGTGTTCTGTCATGCCCATTGGCAGGCGTTGCTGGCCCAGGGGCTGACGGCAGCCGCGCTGGTGGAATTTCACAGCAGGTACAAGTATCTGCTGATGGCGCACAGCACCGAGCATTACCGGCAAGCGGGACGCCTGCTGAGTAATCTGCGTGAGGACCTGCCCGCCATCGCCGCGCAATATTTCTCCCTGCTCATGACCGGATTGGCCAAACCCGCCAGTCGTGGCCGTCACGCCAATGTGTTGCAGCATCTGCAAGGTTATGTGTCGACCCAGTTGGATGCTGCCAGTCGGCAGGAACTGGCCAGCAGCATCGATGGCTACCGGCGTGGTGAGTTGCCACTGCTGGCGCCCATGACACTGTTGCAGCATCACTTGCGGCGCCATGGCAGCGACTATGTGTTGGCACAAACCTATCTGGAACCGCATCCGCCGGCGGCAGGTTTGCGGCGCGCGCTCTGATGGCGGCACGGCAACTGCTGTGGTTGCGCAACGATCTGCGCCTGGCGGATAACCCGGCGTTGGTGGCCGCTTGTCAGGCGGGGCCGGTGATTGCGCTGTACTGTCTGTGTCCGCAGCAATGGCAAGCGCACGGCATGGGCGCACGCCGCATGGCATTTCTGCTGCGTAATTTGCAGGCGCTCGCAACAGCGCTGGCGGAGAAAAATATTCCCCTGCGGATTTTGCACACCCCCCGCTTTGCCGATGTGCCGGCGGCACTGGTGCAGCTGGCGCTGCAGCATCAGGTGCAGCAGCTGCATTTCAATGACGAATATCCGCTGGATGAACAGCGCCGGGATCAGGCAGTGGCGGCCGCTTGCACGGCGGTGGGTATCGCCGTGCAGCGCAGTAGCGGGTTGGTGCTGACACCGCCGGGCAGCGTGCTGTCAAAAGCGGGCACGCCGCTCACCATCTTCTCGGCATTTCGCCGCGCCTGGTTGGCGCGAGTTACCCCGGACGCCTGGCAACCCTTGGCGCGGCCAAGACGGCAGGCGCAGATGCCCTGCGCACCGGATGTGGTACCGGATGCAATTCCAGGCGTGACCAACGCAGATACCAGCATCCTGCAAGCCCAATGGCCGGGTGGAGAAGCGGAGGCCCAGCGGCGCTTGCAGCAATTTGTGCGCAAGCATCTGGCGGACTATCAACAGGTGCGGGATTTCCCGGCCCAGGCGGCCACATCCACACTGTCACCTTATTTGGCGGTGGGTGCGCTGTCGGCGCGCCAAGCATTGGCGGCCGCAGTGGCTGCCAATCAGGGGCGATTGGGAGGTGGTCTGGCAGGCGCCCTGGACTTTATCAAATATCTGCTCTGTCG
>JBJHDG010000044.1:5477-12175 GCA_050486425.1 Pseudomonadales bacterium
GTTCTATCAACATCTCACCGCGTTGATTCCGCGCCTGAGCATGGGCCAGGCATTTCGTGCGGAAACCGAGCAGGTGCCCTGGCGTTACGCGGAAGCTGAGTTGCTTGCCTGGCAGCAGGGCCGCACTGGTTATCCGCTGGTGGACGCAGGTATGCGACAGCTCAACAGCACGGGCTGGATGCACAATCGTTTGCGCATGGTCTGCGCCATGTTTCTTGCCAAACATCTGTTGCTGGACTGGCGCCTGGGCGAGGCTTATTTCATGGCGCAGTTGGTGGATGGCGATTTCGCCGCCAACAATGGTGGCTGGCAATGGAGTGCATCCACCGGCTGCGATGCCGTGCCTTACTTTCGTATTTTCAATCCCATCACCCAGGCCCGGCGCTTTGATCCGGATGGCCGCTTTGTGCGTGCACAAGTGCCGGAACTGGCCGCGTTGACAGCGCCCGACATTTTCGAACCCTGGCGCGCGCCACTGCTGGCACCGGACTATCCAGCACCCCTGGTGGACCATGCCCAGGCCCGGATGCGGGCCCTGGCAGCCTTCAAACGTGGCGGCTGAACAGTGGGCACGCGCTTTGCATTGCTTTTTGTGCCGATCAATGGCGGCCGATCAAAGGCACAGGAGGTAAACAGTCATGCTCAGCGGGCAGCGGGGTCCTGGCGGTAGCGTGCAATTCAAACAGCTGATACCAGCGCTGCCAGCGTTGACCTATGGTACAGGCGGTTGGAACCCGAAATTGGGTGACATCTATCTGTTCATCTATCAGGTGCGGCCTCAGGCGGCGGACAGCGCCGATTGGTCCGACACCATCACCGCCAGCTTTTGTACGGTGCTGGTGGCTGCGTCAAATCGGGACGTGGCGGAAAAAATCGGCATCAATGCGGTGCATCAGCGTGGTCTGCACATTCTGCGCACGGACACGGCCACGCGTCTGTCCCTGGAGCAGATGCTGGGTGATGCCGACAGCCGCAGTCAGCTGGAGGAACTGCGGCGTTTTGGCACTGCCGTGCGCCTGGGTCCGCACTGATGTGCCGGCGACGACGGACGCGGCGCTTAGCGCGCCGGCTGGTCCTGCCAGTCGGTTTGCGCGGTGGTTTCCTGCAGGCTTTGCTGCCGGTACAGGTCAAAGTAGTACCCGCGCTGCGCCATCAACTCCTGATGCGTGCCCAGCTCCGCGATACGGCCGTCGCGAATCAGGACGATGCGACTGGCGTTGCGGATGGTGGACAGCCGATGGGCGATGACAAAACTGATACGCCCCTTTAACACCTGGGTCAGGCCCTGCTGAATCCGCTGTTCGGTTTCCGTATCCACCGAGGAAGTGGCTTCATCCATCACCAGGATGGCGGGATCCGCCAAAATGGCACGGGCAAAGGACAGCAGTTGTTTCTGTCCCGCCGATAACCGGGAACCGCCTTCCCCCACCTGCGTGGCAAAGCCCGCCGGCAATTGCCAGATAAAATCCGCACCCGCCATGCGGGCGGCCTGTTCCACTTCCGCATCCGTGGCTTCCAGGCGTCCATAGCGGATGTTCTCGCGCACGCTGCCGCTGAAAATATGTGCGCTCTGCAGCACGATGCCCAGATTGGATTGCAACCAATGCAGAGAGCGTTGGCGGTAATCCACACCATCAATGAGCACGGCACCGGCGCTGGGTTCATAAAAGCGGCAGATCAGATTCACCAGCGTGCTTTTGCCGCCGCCGGTCGGCCCGACAATGGCGATCACGTCACCTTTGCGCGCCACCAGATTGATGTCGGTGAGCACCGGTGGGCCATTGCCGTAGGCAAAGCTCAGATCGCGCAGCTCCACTTGCTGGATATCAGATGCGCCACCATCGGCGGCCAATGCGGCATCCATCTGTGTCGCAGCGTCAGCGCCGGCAACCTGGTTGCTGCCGGCATGGTTGGCGAGTCTGGCCTGTACGGCGGGCGCATCGCGGATATCCGGTTGCGCATGGACCAAGCTCATCACACGCTCGGCCGAAGCCTGGGCCATCTGCATTTCCGCAAACCAGCGCCCCATTTGCTCCACGGGTTCAAAAAAGTGTCGGGCATAGGTCATGAACGCCACCAGGGTGCCGGCGCTAATGGCGCCGGCCAACAGCTCACCGCCACCCACTGCCAGGGTCAGGCCCATGGCCAGACTCGCCAGGGTGATGACCAGCGGCACATAAATCGCTGCCTGCACCGCATTGCGCACCGAGGCGCGGTTCATGCGCGCCGTCAGCTCGCCAAAGTCGCGCTGATTGGCCTGTTCGCGCACAAAAGCCTTGCTGGTGAGCACGCCCATAATGGCTTCGTTATAGGTGGCGGTGATGCGGGAATTGGTGCGGCGAACTTCCCGCGCACTGGTGAGAATACGGCGTTGAAACTTCAGGCTGATCCAGGCCAGCAGCGGCAGCACGGAAAATGCCAGCGCCGCCAGTTTCGCATTCATGATGAACATGGCCAGGGCAATACCCAGCATCAGCACCGAGCCCCACACCATATCCAGCAGCCCCCACACCAGAATATTGGTGAGGCGTTCACAGTCGGAAGTCATGCGCGCCATCAGCCAACCCACCGGACGATAGTCGTAGAAGGAGAACGACAGGCGTTGCAGGTTGGCAAAGCCATCCCGGCGAATATCGTGGCTCATGTGGGTGCGCAGCTTGCCGCCGGCCCAGATAAAACTGCCTACGGATAACGCCAGGGTCAGCACACAAAGCAGATACAAAAGTCCATAGCGCCAGATGGGCGTGTCACTACCCTGGGCCACCACGGCATCGATCAGGGCGCGCGTGATCAGTGGCAGGCTTACTTCCACCGAAGCTGTGATCACGGCAAAGCCCGCCAGCATGGCCAGCTCCCGCTTATAGGGCAGGGCATAGCGAAACAGTCGCCGCCACAGGTGCAGGCGAATGCCCTGGGTCAGGGTGCGTTCGTCGAAGCCGTCGTCAAAGTTGTCGTCGTCGTACATCAGTCGGCGTCCTGCAACTGCATATCACGGGCGATTTCCCAATCCAGTGCACCTTGAATCGCGCACAGCCGCTGGTAAGGGCCAGGCTGTGCGCGCAGCTGGGCATGGGTGCCCAATTGGACAATGCGACCCTGCTCCAGCACCAAAATGCGATCGGCATGCATCACCGAAGACAGCCGATGGGCAATGATCAACGTGGTGTGACGACCTTTGCGCTCGCGCAGCGCCGCCAGAATTTGCTGCTCGGTGGCGGTGTCCACGGCGGAGAGTGAATCATCCAGCACCAGAATCGGCGGATCCTTCAACAGCGCCCGGGCCAAGGCCAGACGTTGGCGCTGACCGCCGGACAGCGTCACGCCGCGTTCACCCACCAGGGCGTCATAACCCTGGGGCATGGCCTGAATGGATTCATGAATGGCCGCATCCAGACAGGCATATTCGAGTTCATAGTCGGCCGCTTCCGGGCGGCCGATGCGCAGGTTTTCCGCCACCGAGCGCGAATACAAAAACGGATCCTGCAACACCACGCCAAACTGCTGGCGCAGCCATTGTCGATTCAGCAACTGGATATCCACACCATCCAACAGGATCTGCCCTTGCTGGGGTTGGTACAGCCGCAGTAGCAAGCGGATCAGGCTGGACTTGCCGGCACCTGGTGGCCCAACGATAGCCAGCGTCTCGCCGGCTTCGATTTCCAGATTGAAATCCTGCAACAGCGGTTGGCCAGGTTCATAGGCAAAGTGCAGATGACGGATGCTGAGCTGGCCCTGGGCGCGCGGCTGCGCGGGCACGGCATCGGTGGATTCTTCCGGCTCATGCAGAATTTCGTTGATCCGCTCCAGTGCCACCACCGCCTTGCCGGTATCCGTCAGCACCCGCCCCATTTGGCGGATGGGCCAGAGCACCATGGCCACGGAGGTGAGAAACGCAAACAGGACACCGACACTGATGGCATCCACGATGATCAGGTGCGCACCCACCAGCAACACGATGCCCAGCTGCACCAGCGACAAACATTCGCTGGTGCTCCAATACAACCCCATCCAGCGGATCAGCACATTATTCTGATCCCGAAAGGCGGCATTGTGGCGCGCGAATTTTTGCATCTCGAATTCCTGGCGGGCAAAGGCCCGCACCACCCGGATGCCGGTGAGGTTTTCCTGCAGCATGGCGGTCATTTCGCCTTCCGCTTCATCGGTAAGCAGAAACACCTGCTTAACTTTCGTGAAGAAGGCGATGGCAAACGCCAGCAGGATCGGCATCAAACACAGGGAGGCCCAGGCCAGGCGTGTATCCATCCAGAACAGAATGGGCACCAGCACCAACAGCAGTATCAGGGCGCGACCAATCTCCACCACATCAGACGAGAGAAACACGCGCAGGGTTTCCACATCCGAGCTGTACCGCTGGATCAGATCACCGGTATCGGCGCGATCAAAAAATTCCGCCTGCAAATGGTGCAGGCGCCAGAACAGGGCTTCCCGGGTGCGGCGGGCAATATTTTCCGAGGCCAGTGCGGCCCAGCGGCCGCGCAGAAACAGACAAACGCCGCCGATGAGGGTGAGCACCAGCGCGGCCGCGGCCGACAGCCACAGGTAGCCCTGAATGCTGTGAATGCCCAGGTACTGTTGCAGCGCTGCCAGCGGTGGTGCCGCCGCTGCCAACTCGCCGCTCAGGGTGACATCAATGGCATAGCGGGCAATCAAGGGCGGCATGAACAGCAGCAGGGCCGAGCCGCTGGTGGCGATCACGGCCAACAGGTATTTGTCCCGCTGACCCTGGGTGATGTGCCAAAGACTCTGATTCTGGATCTGCACAGCCTTTCCCCAATACGACACTCAACATTGGCGGACGGAGGCTTGATCAAGGCAAGGATCGCCCGCGGATACCTGGCGCAGGTTTGGTTTGGTGAGCGGGCGGACGGGCAGTGTACGCCCGTCCCCGGTGGATGGCAAAGCAGGCCCTAATCTTGTGCGTGGCAGGCCAGGGTGCTTCAATGACCGCTCACCCCGCATTCAGGACTGCCTTTGTTGCCGCACTCTCCACCCACTCTGCGCGATCCCCTGCTGTTGGGTAACCTGCTGGTGCTGCTGATATTTCTCGCCAGCGTCGCCTGGCAGTTCTTCTCCTTTGCCGGCATTGGCGGCGCGCCCTGGGTGGTGGTGTTGCCGATCCTGGTGATCATCGCCATCAGCGCCACTGTCTATGGTCTGTTGTTCCAGAAATCCTGGGGGCTACCCCAGCTGTTCTGGTGCAATCTGTTACTGGCGTTTCTGCTGGTGGGGCTGCCGTTGTCGCAGCTGCTGGCGCTGAGCTGGCAGCAGGGCTGGGAAGCAGCCTGGTATTGGCACAGCCCGGTGGATTTCCTGATCCGCCTGATGCTGGGCATTTTCTTTGTGGCCGCCGCCTTGCAGGTACGCCGGCAGTCGCGCGCCACGTCTTAGGCTACAATCTGCGTTTCGCTTTTGGGAGCCGAGATGTCCGAAGCCGCGCAGAACCTGTTGCAGATCCTGGATCTGGAAGCTATTGAGACCAACCTGTTCCGGGCCCGCAACGAGCATGCCCGCATGGGCCGGCTGTTTGGCGGCCAGGTGCTGGCACAATGTCTGCGCGCCGCCGCCAACACGGTACCGGACCGGGCGCCCCATTCCCTGCATGCCTATTTCCTGCGCCCCGGCGATCCCGCCGTGCCCATCCTGTGCGAAGTGGAACGCATCCGGGACGGCCAGAGTTTCACCACCAGGCGCGTGGTGGCCATTCAGCATGGCCGGGCCATCTTCAATATGGATTGCTCCTTTCAGGTCAGCGAAAGCGGTTTCTGTCATGAGGACCCCATGCCCAATGTGCCCCTGCCGGAATCCCTGGAAGATGACCGGGTGCTGGCCGAGCGCAGCGCCGACAAGAACTCCTTCTGGGGCTTTATGGCGAGGTTTGAGCGCCCTTTTGAAACCCGCTCCATCTATCAGCAGGGTCAGCCCCGGCCGGAGCGGGAGAAATTCTGGAACCCCACCTGGATCCGGTTCCGCGACAAGGTGCCGGCGGATGATCTGGCCATGCAGCACTGCCTGCTGGCCTATGCCTCGGACATGGGATTGGTCAGCGCCTCCCTGATGCCGCATCTGGGCGGCACCCAGCGCTCGCAACTACAAACCGCGAGCCTGGATCACGCGCTCTGGTTCCATCGCCCCTTCAATGTGGAAGAGTGGATTTTGTTTGTGCGCCGTACCTCCACCGCCGTCGGCTCCCGGGGCATGAACCACGCGGAATTCTTCGATCGTGAAGGTAACCTGATTGCCTCAGCGTCCCAGGAAGGTTTGATGCGGCAGATCGATCCCAGCCGCAAAGCAGACAAAGGTGCAAAGAAAGGCGCTCAGCGCGCCGAGCAGGAACAGAGCGGCGAATAAGCCGCGAGCCAGCGGCGGAGTGGCGCTCAGCCTTCGGCAGGCTGCCCGTACGCCAGCGCCTGCACGCTGATCTCGCCATTGCTGAAAGCCTGATAGGCCGCCAGATAGCCGCTGTCGCTGGTGGGGAAGGGGATCAGCAGATTGCGGCTGCGGCTGCCAGCGGTAGTGTCGATGCGCTGCCAGTGGCCATCCACCTGCACCAGATTCCAGGCATGCAGATACCAACCCGGTTGCGGCTGCGCGGCATAGGCCAGCCCGATCTGGGTGTGCACGGCCAGCCCCGCCGCCTGCGCCAACAGGCTGAACAGATCCGCGAACTCCGTGCAGTT
>JBJHDG010000045.1:0-11768 GCA_050486425.1 Pseudomonadales bacterium
CGCCAGCAGTGCGCGCAACACAATCAGCGGATGGGCTCCAGCCAGGGCGGTCGCCTGGGCTGGCAGCACCGCCGATAGCATTGCGCGCCGGTTCATCAGCTGAACTTCCAAACGCTGGCCAGATAGCCATAGTTTACGAAGTAGTAAATGACGAACACCAGCATCAGGAACATGGCCAGCAGGAAGGTGCCTGGGGCCGCAAAGCCTTTGGCACCGATGGAACCATGGCTGCCAATGACATCTGCCACCGGTCGGCGCAGCGGCTCTGGTCGCTCGTCACTGTAGTTCGCGGCAACACCCGTAGGCTTGCCAAACAGCACCGAACCAACAATGACCACCACGAATGCCGCGCCACCGATCACGGCGATGACCGCGCTGACGCCATTCAGCGCCATCATGGTGTAGGCCATACCGGAGTAAGCCCATTCAAAGGCGCTGCCGGCAAAACCCATGTCCCAATGCCGGCGCGATACGCCCAGCGTACCTGCGCCCATCATGAAGAACGCCTGCATGGCTGTACCCAAGCCAAACAGGTACGGCTGCCACTGCGCCAATCGCGGCAGCACCAGCTGTTTACGGAACAGCACCGGCACCAGCCAGTAGGTGATGGCCATGAACGCCAAGGTGGTACCCAGGCCAACCGTGGCATGGAAGTGGCCAGGAACGTAGATGGTGTTGTGGATCAGGAAGTTGATCTGCTCTGCACCCATCACCACACCGGAGATGCCGCCAATGAAGCCAAAGCCCACCAGTGAGATAAACATGCCGGAGAACACCGGATTACCCCAGGGCGCCTTCCGCAACCATTCGAACAGACCTTTGTTCAGACCTTTGCGACGCTGTGCCACCTCAATGGCACCAGGCACTGTCAGGCCATGCACCAGACTGGCCAGTACTGCCAGATACATGGCATAACTGGTGTTGAAGATTTTCCACTCAGTACCTATGCCTGGGTCCACCAACAGGTGATGGGCGGACGCAATGGAGATAAACAGAATGTACAGCAGGAATGCCGCCCGGCTCACCTTCTCCGACATGGGACGGGCACCGAACACTATGGCGGCAATGGCATACCAAACCGCAACCTGCGCCGCAACGTTGATTTGCTGTGACGAATGCCCCATGCCCCACCACAACAAGCGATACATCAACGCATCAATCTCACTGATATAACCAACGGACCAGAGGAAGGTCGGCACCAGAATGATGGCACCAGCAGCAATGGTGAACACAGCAATAATGGCCGCAGTCATGGCGCCATAGGTCACCAAAGGCAGCGAACCTTCATAAGTGCGCTCGTCCCGGGCAATGACCAGGGTGGCAAAGAAAATCCCCACCCCCACCAAGGCACCTACCGCGAACAGGATCAGGCCAAGGTAAAAGTGTGGTGCTGCTGGCATGGGCACATAGGAGGTCATCATTACCGACGATCCGCCCTGCAGGATGGCAATGGCCGTGGTGGCTGCACCGATGAGCATCAATGCAAATGCCGCCCACGCCAGCTTGGGCGTGGCCAAGCGCGAACGCAGCAATACAGATGCACAGAAGTACAGAAGTCCAATCTCAAAGAAGATGATCCAGACCAGCAGCATAATGATGCCGTGGGCCGTGAGTACCTGATAGAACATGGCCGGATCCAGGATCTGGACGGCTGGCCAGCGGGTCAGGGCCACGAACAGGCCCAGCAGACCACCGACCGCCAAAAAGACGATGGAAGTAACCGCATTGACCATGATCAGCTGCTCCGCCTGCTTGTGAATCACCAGACCGGAATCGGTACAGGTTCTGAACAATGGGCGCAGCACACCACCGCCACCCACACTTGCGCCAGCAACAGCGCTATTGACACTTTGCATGGTCAGTTCCCCCCCGCTGCACTGTCGACGACATAGATTTTGCCGAGCATGGCATGGTGCAGAATTCCGCAGTATTCGTTACACACCAGCGCATACTCACCGGATTCCGTGGGCGTTACGTTCAGCACGAACTCATACCCCGGCACGATCTGCAGGTTGATGTTCACCGGCTGAATGGAGAGGCCATGCTGCCAGTCGGCAGACGAGATCCGGAATCTGTAGGTTTGGCCTTTCTCCAACTCCAACACCGGATACCAATCCCACAAGCGTGCCAGCAGATAGACGTCGGAACCTGCTGGTGGTCGCACCACGGGAATATTGCGAGCGGTCTCCCGCCGCACCGTGTGCTCATCCACAAATTCATTCACGCGCCGCACAAAATCTTCCGGCGTGGTTTTGTAGGCTTCACCCGAGTAGTTCTGATCACCATAGACATGCCACCAGGGCATCATGAAGAACATGATCAGACACCAGATAAAGGCGATCAGAATCCACACCCACTCCACCCGGTCGACGGGTTCCTTCCACCAGAGGCTTTGGGCAGGTGGCAATAACGCACTCATCAGCAACCTCCGATCAGCGGGTGATGGGGATGGAAACAATCTCCATCACGCCCCAAATGATGTAAAACACGGTCGGCACCGTGACCCCAAGAAACAGCAACAGAAACGGGTTATCCAGTAACCGTTGCATGGCCGGCACCCGCTCTGGCACTTGATCCTGTAGCGAGTCCGGCGGGCTGGATTTGTCTGTCTCGCTCATCCTTTCCTCCTTCGCACATCTGAAT
Organism: Pseudomonadales bacterium; assembly: GCA_050486425.1. Classification (GTDB taxonomy): domain Bacteria; phylum Pseudomonadota; class Gammaproteobacteria; order Pseudomonadales; family Azotimanducaceae; genus SKXG01. The sequence continues at coordinate 2,644 of JBJHDG010000045.1, forward strand.
TGGCGTTACATCTATTTGATTTACATGTTTTAGAACGCTACCCGCCCACCTACAGCACGTAACCGGCGCTAGCCTGCGCTTCCAAACTGTCCGGGGTCTTGATACCGATCAAGGTACTCATCTCCCACTGGACCACAGGCTCTAGTAGAGCCGGTTTTAGCGGGCAAAGTATCCTAGTAATTCCCGCAATCGGCTCCGCATAAGTTCGGGATGATGGGGTGCAGGTAAGGAAGCCACCAGGCGCGCAGCAGGATCCAGGACCATCACTGCAGTGGTGTGATCAATGGCAATCAGACGGCCATCGGGGTCGGTTACGGGGACGGCCCGCACCGCCATGGCGGCGGCCAGGGCCTCCAGCTCCGCCGCCTCACCGCTCAGGCCAATGAAACTGGCATCGAAGTAGGCCAGATAGGCCTTGATCTGCGTGGGCTGATCCCGGGCCGGATCCACGGTTACGAAAACAAAGTTATAGCCTTCCGCCTCTCTGCCCATCAGTTCGCGCAACTGCTTCATGGCATGCAGCCCCAGGGGGCAGGCGTCCGGGCAATGCAGAAAACCGAAAAAGACCAGGCTCCATTTACCCTGGAGCTGATCACGTACGAAAGGCGCGCCATTCTGATCAACCAGGGTAAATGCGGGTAGCGGCCTGGGTTCGGGCCAGAGCACCGCCTGCAGATTGGCCGGCGCCGCTGACCAGTCTGCCAGCGCACCCTGCTGCTGGCGCTGGGAGACCCAAATCCCCAACGCCAGCAGCACCAGCATCAGCACTGCCAGCACCAGCAGCCGCTGGCGCGAAGGCCCGGTAGCGGGAGTGCCTGATCCTGTCTGCTCAGTCATCCAATGTCCGGATATAGGCAATGATATTGGCCAGATCCTGTTCCGACAGCGCCTGCCCGAATGCAGTCATCATGGGCGACAGACCCACCGAAGTGCCACCCTGCATGATCACCTTGGCCAGATAGTCGTCATCCACCCCCGCCTGCCAGGCAGCATCGGCCATGTTGCGCGGCTTGGGATTCAACGCCGGCGATGCCGGGCCGTCACCCTTGCCGGTATTGCCATGGCAGCTGCCACAAAACATCTGAAACTTGTCTTTGCCCGCCGCCGCATCGCCTGCCAGCACCGGCCCACCGGCCAGCGCCAACAATGCCATCAAACCCCAATTCACCATACGCATCGCTCAACCCCCTTAAATAACATGGATTATCCACACAACTTTCCGCGCCCCTACTCTAGGGTTTCCCCCTATTCTGTCAACCGGCGCGGTCAACTTAGATTAGGCAACCAGGGCAGACTGTATCCCTCAATCTGGTTGTTGGTTCATAGGGCCTATTAACATGCATTACTTATACCGCTTTAAGCCTTTGGCACGGATTGGTGCGTTGCTGGCGCTCGGACTGCCGCTGGCAAGCTTCGCCAGCCCGGACAGCGTCGACACGGAAATTCCCGCCCAGACCGTCCGCACACAAGGCCAAAGTCAAAGCAGTGATGCCGAGGTGCAGCAGGTGCTGGTGGTAGGTGCCAGACTGGCACGGCCGGTGCGTGATGTGGTGGGCAAGGTTGATCTGATCGGTCGCGAGCAACTGTTGCAGGACATGAGTGACGACGCCCAATCATTTGTCCGCTATCTGCCCGGCATCAGCGTCAACGAGCAGGATTCAAGATTTGGCGGTACCGAATTTGTGATCCGCGGCCTGGGTGGCAATCGCGTGGTCACACTGATCGATGGTATTCCCATGGCGGACCGGTTCAGCGTTGGCGCCTACGCCAACACCAGTCAGGATTTTCTCATCCCGGATCTGGTCTCTCAGGTGGAAATTCTACGCGGCCCGGCCTCCACCCTGTTCGGTACGGATGCCCTGGGCGGTGTCATGGCGATTGTGACGCGGGATCCGGAGCAGATCATCGCAGACAATGGACTAAGCACCCAGGGTTCAGCCGTTTACAGTGGTGCGGACAGTAGCCGGGCATTGAGCGCCGGGCTGGCTGGTCGCCGTGACAACAGCAGTTTCCTGCTCCAGCTGTATGATCAGCAAGGCAATGAACGTCGCGGCAGCACTGGCACCCGGGATCCTCAGGACCGGCACAAGCGCAGCGCCAACCTGAAGCTGCACCAACGTCTGAGCAATTATGATCTGCTACGCCTGAAGCTGGACTGGTTCCAGGAAGAAGTTGATAGCGATTTGCGGACCTTGCTGGGCTATTCAACACGTTTTGCCAATACCACGGAACTGCTGGGTGCAGACACCAGAAACCGGCACAGCATTGGCTTGGGATATGAGTTTGATCGTCCTATGCTGGGTGCAGACCTGGGGCGTATGGATCTGTATTTCCAGCGCACAGCAGTAGATCAGCGCTCCAGCGAAACCAGAGCGTTGGCGCCGCAACCCGTGTTTATCTGGCGGCGTTTCGACTATCAACACGATACCTTGGGCACCAGTTGGGATTTTCAGCGCATACTCTACAGTGACAAACTGGACCAACGTCTGGGTTGGGGCCTGTCAGCCTCCCATACCAAGATCACCCAACTGCGGGATGCCTATCAAACCAATCTCAATACCCAGGTAACCACCAAAACCGTATTGGGCGAGACTTTTCCGCTGCGTGATTTCCCCGATTCCCGGGTAGAGAAGTACGCGCTGTATGTCCACGATGAGATCATCCTGAACAACTGGCGCTGGTTACCCGCACTACGTTACGAGCTGCACCGCCTGCGCGTGGATCGTGACAGCGTCTTCGATGCCGCCAACCCCGAGGCGCAGCCGGTGGATCTGACTGCCTCAGCACTGGCGCCAAAGCTGGGCGTGATCTGGGATGTCAACAGTACTTCGTCGCTCTACGGTCAGTATGCACGCGGTTTCCGTTCGCCACCCTTTCAGGATGTAAACCTGACGCTGGAAATCGACACTCCTATGTTCAGCTATCGGGCATTGCCCAATCCCGATCTGAAGGCAGAGACCTCAAATGGTTTTGAGCTGGGGCTCAGGCAGCAACATGATACCTGGCAAGGTCAAGCCACCGCTTTCACCGCCTACTATGACAACCTGATCGAATCCCGGGTCAACCTGGGACTGGATCCGGACTCCGGCTTCACCCTGTTCCAGTCCCGCAATATCAGCAAGGCAAAGATCTACGGCATGGAACTGTCCGGCCAGCTATGGCTGGATCAGCTGGTGACAGGTCTGAGCCTGCAAAGCCAGCTGGTGTGGACCCGTGGCAAGAACCGCCAAACCGGTGCGCCATTGAACAGTGTTGACCCGACCGAAATCATCACCCGGCTCCGCTGGCGTGCCAATGAAAACTGGCACCTTGGGGTGCATGTCACTGCGGTAGAAGCGCCCAGAAAAGTTGACACCACCAGCAATCCTTATCAACCCTCCGGCTACGGCCTGCTGGACCTCACCACCAGTTACGCATTTTCCGATAGGTTGCGGCTGGATGCCGGGCTGTTCAATGTCACTGACAAAACCCACTATCGCTGGGCCAGTGTGCGCCATCGTGCCGCTGATGACCCCAGCGTAGATGCATTAAGCGGTAATGGTCGTTACCTCAGTTTGGCACTGCGCTACGACTACTAGAGAGGTCAGTCCAGCGCCACCCAGTCACTACCACCGGTCTGGGTGGCCATGGCCAGCAGCGGCAAGCTGGTGCGCAGTGGTTCATACAGGCGCGTCAGCAGCGCCGGGCAATTGTTCTTCTCACTGATATGCCCAATCAGCACGCGGGAACCGGCAGCAGGGGCCAGCGCCTGCACAAAGGCCAGGGCCTGCTCATTATTGAGATGACCGTAATTGCCGCCCACCCGGCGCTGTAATCGGGGTGGATAAGGCCCATTACGCAGCATTTCCAGGTCATGATTGCTTTCAACCAACAGGCCCTGACAGCCGGCATAGGCCGCCTGTACCCGATCGGTGATATGGCCGATATCTGTCAGCACGCCAATACGACGACCCTGGCTTTGGGCAACGAACTGAATGGGTTCACGCGCATCGTGGGGCACGGGCACGGCCATCACATGCACGTCTCCCACATAAAACTCCGCGCCAGCAGGCAGTGGTCGCAGGTCTATATCCTTGGTATCTCCTCTTAGCCCAACCTTGGTGCCATGACTCAGATACACCGGCAGCCCATAGCGCCGCGCCAACGGCAGTACACCGTTGATGTGATCAGAATGTTCGTGAGTAACCAGAACGGCACTGAGATCTTCGGGCGCGAGGCCCAGTCGGAGCAAGCGCAGCAACGTCTGTTTCAGGGTAAAGCCGCAGTCGATTAGCAGCCGCGTTGAATCAAAACAGAGCAAGGTGCCGTTACCCTGACTGCCACTGCCCATTGAGGCAAACCCGTACTTGGGCACACTGGCAACAACCGACTCCATACCAAACCTAAATGTTTTCTGGGTTTGCAAACTCAGGTTGCATGTTCTCGTAGTCGATTCAGCAGATTCTGGCTGGTCTCTCTGGCTACTGCCCGGCCATCAGCTTCCAACAACTTCACCTGATATCCCTGTTCGAGCGGTGAAACCCTGAGCTGCATCACTGTGGAGGGTTCCTTAAAAAACCAACGGCGCAGGAATATGCGCTCATCGGCCCCGCTGATGTCGCTCTGTCGCACCTGCAGGGTAAATGCCCCGGCCTCGCGGTCGGCGCTGTCGACAGTGATACCTGCCTCGTTCAGCGCTGAGCGCAATGTCGACCAGACACGGTCATACGGCAGCATCAGGTTCATCACCGGGTCACCCTCGGCGTCCAACAGAATGGACGCCCGACTACGCGCCCCTATACCCTGGGCAACATAGGAGATGGCCGGTGATCCGGCGGTGGCGAGCAGGTGCTCACCGATACTGTTCAGCATCTCCCGCTCGGCTGCCGGCGAGCTGAAGCGCGGGAAAAATGCCGCCATGGCAACATCGGAAACGCCAATCTGATCGTTTTCGTGGCGCAGGCTGATCTCGGTGGAGTTTTGCCTCAGTCCAGGCTCCAGATGCAGCCGAACACGATCCCGGCCACCGCTGACGCCAGCATCCTGTTTGGCGTCGCGCAGGGACTGGCGCAACTTGTCCCTGCCAACACCCGAATCCAGGACAATCCATTCAGTGGTCAGCAATCCCTGTGCCGGCAGCTCATGGGCAATCTCTATGCCCGCATCGAGAAAATACTGTTTCACCTGGGACCAAACTACGGCCGGAGGCTGCGGTACCGCCAACCAATGCTCATCACCCAGAATCTGGATGCGAACTTCCAGCGCTTCCTCCAAGGCAAACAGACTCATGGGCCTGGGTGCGCGGCGAGGGAAGTAGTCCGGACGTACCTGCTCAGGAATTTCTGGGATGACCAGCACGTCTTCCACCGCCTCTGCGGAAAGCCCAGCAGGCACGTTGAGTGGTTTTGCCACTGTCGCATCCAGATAGGCCTCGGTGCGGTCGATAAAGATGCCGCGCTCACCACTCAACATACTGCAACCACTGATCAGAGCGGCAACAACCAACGCAAATACGGCATACCCTAACTTCATTGCAGAACTCCAACAGCGCGCAACTGAGCGGCCACCTGATCCCTGAACTGCGTACTCAGTGGCAGCAAAGGCAACCGGATGCCGGGACCAATCAGGCCCATTTCACATAAGGCCCACTTGGTCGGTGTGGGACTGGTTTCAATAAACAATACCTTGTGCAGCGGCTGCAACTTGGCATCCAACGCAACCGCGCGATCCTCATCTCCCGCCAGAAATGCGTTACAGAATTCCGTCATCAGATGCGGCGCAACATTGGCGGTAACTGAAATACAGCCTTGCGCACCCAACTGCATCATCTGTAGGGTTTGTGCATCTTCGCCGGAGAGAATCATGAAGTCCTCCGGGCATACGGCTTTCAGGTCAGTAACCCTGTCCACCTTGCCGCAGGCTTCCTTGATCCCGATGATGTTCGGAATCTCCGCCAGGCGCGCCACCGTGGCCGGCAACATGTCGCAAGCGGTGCGGCCAGGCACGTTATAGAGAATCAAGGGCAGGTTCACTGCTTCGGCAAGCGCCTTGTAGTGTTGATACAGCCCTTCCTGCGTAGGTCTGTTGTAGTAGGGAGTAACCACCAGACTGGCATCCGCACCCGCACGAGCCGCCGCTTCGGTCAGCTCGATGGCTTCGGCGGTGGAATTGGCGCCGGTACCTGCAATCACCGGAATTCGGCCATCGGCACTACGAATACAGTATTCAATCACCTGCATATGCTCTTGCATATTCAGGGTGGGTGATTCCCCCGTTGTCCCCACCGGCACAATGGCCCGGGTACCGGCATCCAGATGCCACTGCACCAACAAATCCAATGCCTTCCAGTCCACATGGCCGGAGACGGTCATGGGCGTGACCAGCGCCACGATACTGCCGGAAAACATAGTAGCCCCCTGGAGATATGCGAAAGTTCTTGGCAAGCGCGCCATGTTACTGGGGCCCGTGGGCAGGTACAAGGAAGTTCCCGACCGCCGGAGGCGCCTGGCCATCCTCCCCTATTCCAGCGCCTATTCCAGCGCCTATTCCAGCGCCTTGGGGGCCGCATCCGGCGCCATCAGCGGCTCGGCCGCGATTTGCAGGGCCGCCATCTCACCCGCTCTGGGCCAGGCGTTGAACACGGCTTTTACCAGAGTCGCCAAGGGGATGGCGAAGAACACACCCCAGAATCCCCAGAGCCCCCCAAAGGCCAGCACCGCCACAATGATCACCACCGGGTGCAGGTCTACCGCCTCGGAAAACAGCAAGGGCACCAACACATTGCCATCCAGCGCCTGAATTACCAGGTAGGTCACCATCAGCGTGGCAAACTCCGGCGACCAGCCCCACTGCAGATAACCCACCAACGCTATGGGCAATGTCACTACGGCAGCACCAATAAAGGGGATCAATACTGAAAACCCCACCAGCACCGCCAGCAAGGCGGCGTAGTTCAGCCCCAAAATGACAAAGGCCACATAGGTGATGGCGCCAACGATAACGATTTCGATGAATTTGCCGCGCACGTAATTTGCCAACTGCATATTCATTTCTGCCCCAACCCGGTCCAGCAGCGGCCGCTGCGCCGGCAGCAAGCTGGTCAACATGGCCAGCAAGCGCGCCTTGTCCTTGAGAAAAAAGAACACGGACAGGGGTACCAGCACCAGATAGATCACCAACCCCAATACAGATGGCACTTTGCCGACCATGGCCTCCAGCAATGCCCGGCTCAAACCGCGCAGCTCGCCACTGAGCATCTGCACCCAGGCGTCGGCCTGCTGCTCGCCCACCAGCTTGGGATAGCGCTCAGGAAGTTTACGAATTACATCCAGCAGCTCCTCCAGCATGTAAGGCAGGGTGTTCACCAGCATCATGGACTGACGCCAGATCAGTGGCAGCAGATAAAAGATGAGCGCCACCAGACCACCCAGGAACAACAGGAATGTGGTGTGCACGGCAGCAGCTTCCGGTAGACCGAGCCGCCGTAACCGGTTCACCAGACCTTGCAGTAAAAAGGCGATCACCAAGCCGGTAAGGACTGGCGCCAGCACCCGACCCAGGAGGGTGAGCAGAAAAAAACAGAACGTCAGGAACACCACCAGATAAATGGCTTCCTCGTGAGAAAAGTGCCGGTTGATCCAGCCGCCGATAATCTCCAGAAATCTCAAGCCGGCCCTCCGCTATTGTTTCTGCAGCAAGAAACTGAAACAGGCATCCTGCTGCGCCACCTCCAGCAACGGGTGGCCGCTCTGCTGACTGAATACCTGAAAATCCCGCTGGGAACCCGGATCTGTTGCCAACACCCGCAACCGCGCGCCTGCAGGCAACTTATTCAACGCCTGCTTGGCCTTCAGGAGCGGCAACGGACACAACAATCCCCGTGCATCCAGCTCAAAGATTTCGTCCGACAAGCGGCCTCCACAGACATCCGTACCGAAGGGGCGGCAGTATGACACAGTCCACCAAGCGTCAGCGCACGGCGGCGGCACCCATGCCTGGTCGACAAGAACCTTCCGGCGCTGGCGCTGCCCAATGTTATCATTGCTGCATTCACGCCCAGGGAACATTCCGGATCCATGCCCAGCCAGTCCACAACCCAGAAACTGCTGGTTCTGCTCTTGCCCCTGTTGCTCCTGAGTGGCGCCCAAGCCAACCCCAATCGGGAGCTGCCGGCACTGGGCGAAGCCGCTGCCGGCTCGGTATCGCGGCAGATGGAGCAACGTATTGGTGAATCGGTATTGCGCCAGATCCGTGCCCAACTGCCCACCAGCAATGACCCGCTGCTGAAATATTACACAGAAATATTATTGGCCGAATTGGCCGTACATTCCCAACTCAGGGACAGGAACCTCACCCTGGTGCTGATCGACAGCCCCCAGATCAATGCCTTCGCCGCACCCGGCAATGTGGTGGGTGTGAACCTGGGGCTGTACCTCACTGCACATTCGGTGCATGAATTCTCCGGCGTGCTGGCCCATGAACTGGCGCACCTGAGCCAACGCCATTTCGCCCGTGGCGTGGAAATGCAACAACGCCAGAGTTGGCCCATGCTCGCCGCCCTGATCGCCTCCGTGGCCCTGGCAGCCGCCGGCAACCCGGACATGGCCGTTGCTGCCATGAGCAGTTCCCAGGCCGCTGTGATCCAGAATCAATTACGCCATAGCCGGGAATGGGAGCAGGAAGCTGATCGTATCGGCATTCAGACCCTGGCCGCGGCCGGCATGGATCCCAACGGGATGGCCAGTATGTTCGAACGCATGCACCGGGCGCACCGGTTCAGCCAGCGCCCCCCCGAATTTCTGCTCACGCACCCGGTGACCGAAAGCCGCATTACCGACGCCCGCAACCGGGCGGCAACCATGCCCCAGCAAACCCATACCGATGCCGAGGATTACCAGCTGATGCGAGCCCGGGTGCAGGTGCATTACGCCACCCCGCAGAACATGAATATTCAGCAGTTTCGTGATCAATTGAGCCGGCTCGGCAATGCACCTGGCGACCATATCCAAGTCAACGCCGCCAGCTACGGCCTGGCACTGGCGCTATCCAAAGCCGGCCAACATGACGAAGCCCTGGCACTCATGGCACCACTGGCGGCACAAAACCCAGGCTCCATTTTGTATGCGGCCAGTCACGCAGAGCTGCTG
>JBJHDG010000046.1:0-11663 GCA_050486425.1 Pseudomonadales bacterium
GAGTAACAGCCTGGGCACTCTGGTAACAGTGTGACGTTACGAAGGACGGTAGCTTTGTGCCTTCGAAGTGCCACCTAAATTTAATGTTAGCGGTGTCGAATGTATTGTCATGGGAGGGTCTATACAAATAAAAGGTTATATCAGTTCCAGTTTGGAGCTGCGTGGGGCTCTGGTTCGGTCAGGAACACATTGCTGCCAACAAACCCGTTGGTGAGCAGGTAGACTGGCCAAATTGGAGAAGACAGTCATGACGGACTATAGCGATCAACGATTATCGACGGCAGGAAAGCGCGACGGGCTTTCTAATTCTCAAGAATTCGGCTCATCTCCGAAGTATGGGGTCGTTGTGGCGTTGCTGCTTGCATCGGTAATGGCAGCGACGACCCTTATTAAAGGTGCTAGGTTGGGGAAGCCTGTCTTGGTTAATACGCCAGAGTTGGTTGCACCACATTCATCAAAGGCTCCTCGCAATATGACCACTCGGCAACCGGTACCGCAGCGAGATGAGGCGACTGGCCATCAAGGTTCTGGTAACACGCTAATTGAAAATGCAGATAAGGCCGTGGACCTGTCGGCAGACATTTATAATCTGCCTCAGCATGAGGATACAAGTGATATCTAAGTTTCTAGAGACGCCAAGCTCTAGTGTGTGCTTTTATTGCGGCCGACTCTCGGAGTTGTCGTTTAACCTGGCCAAATTCGGTTTGGCATCTTCATAGGCTTCTGAAAACTCTGATAAACCGAATCTTATCAGCGATGACCGTTGGCCGGCTTTGTCTAACGTCTCGATTAGCAAGACATTTCCTTCAAGCATTTCTAAAACCAGCTGTTCGGAGCGTTCAATGTCTAGTAGAACGCAGCGATCTTCCTTGCACTCGATTTGATGTTCTCTCACTTCGCCGTTGTCTACCTTCGATCTGATTTTTGGCGCCCCAAATCGCAGCGCAGCCAAGTCCATAAACCTTCTGCGAGATACGTCGGGGGATCGCCTTATGCTAACTATGCCGGAAGCGTTCTTGGTGACAAAAGCCCCTAGTCGGAAGCAGATGACGACATCTGTCATGGCGTCCTGGTTGCAACCAGTCCTCCACTTTTCAGATTCCCTCAAATAGATGGATTCTGAAAATGCGGCAACAGAGGTGCCGAGTAATGCTATGAATCCAGCGCCTTGAAAGGTTCTAATCAGAATGGTTAGCAAGCTGTCTAGTCTGGCGGTGGGTTTGTGATGTCTCTGCATAAACGTCAGGGGCATCTAAATTGCTGAATCTTCGATACGCGGGCGGCGCTGGCGCGTGCCCTTGCGTGGGATGTTCAGGCGCTGGCGCCGTTCCCACAGGCTCTTGCGACTGATGCCGAGTTTCTGCGCCAGCTCGGTTTCAGTGAGCTGATCCTGGTGTTCCAGCACAAAGTTGACGAAGTAGTCCTCCAGACTGGTTTTCTCAGCCCCTTCCGCTGGTAGGTCGGGGATGGCGCGTTTGGGCTGGCTGGATTCGATGGCCAGCAGAGCCGGCGTGATGGTGTCGGTCTCACACAGAATCACCGCTCGCTCGATGGCGTTTTCCAGTTCCCGCACATTGCCAGGCCAGCTGTAGCGGGTAATGGCGCTGAGGGTCTCCGGGGCCAACTGCAAATTGGGCTTGTTGAACTTCTCTCGCGCCAGTTTCAGCATGGATTGCGCCAATTCCACCGCATCTTCGCCACGGTCCCGCAGTGGCGGTACCTGCAAGCTGAGCACGTTCAGGCGGTAGAACAGATCTTCACGAAAATGCCCGGTGCTGGCCAGGCGGCGCAGATCGCGATGGGTGGCGGCAATCAGACGCACGTCCACGGTGCGGGTCTGGGTGGCGCCCACTCGGCGGATCTCGCCTTCCTGAAGTACCCGTAACAGCCGGGCCTGGGCTTCCAAGGGCAGCTCGCCGATTTCGTCCAGGAACAGAGTGCCGCCGTGGGCGGCTTCAATGAGACCGCTGCGGCTGCTACTGGCACCAGTAAAGGCGCCGCGCTCATGGCCGAAGAGCTCGGATTCGATCAGGGTTTCCGGGATGGCGGCACAGTTCAGGGAAATCATGGGCGCGTGCTGGCGCCGGCTGTTGGCGTGAATGGCCCTGGCCACCAGTTCCTTGCCGGTGCCGGACTCACCCTGGATCAACACGGTGGATTCGGTGGGTGCCACCTTGGTGATGCGGTCGAACAGCTCCAGCATGGCGGCACAGCGCCCCAGCATCAGCTTGTTCACACCCTTGGCGCTGCCGTTGCGGCCGAGTTGCTGTCGACTGTCGGCACAGGCGCGCTCGATGGCGGCCAACAATTGGTCATTGGCCAGAGGCCGTACCAGGTAGTCTGCTGCGCCCTGCCGGATGGCTTGTACCGCATCCGGGATGCTGCCCATATCGGTGAGCAGGATCAGAGGTATGCCCGGTAGTTGCTCCAACAGCTTCAGGCCTGAGCCCTGGGGCAGCTGGCGATTGCTGAGCACCACGTCGGGCGCATGCTCGAACGCCAGTTCCTCCGGTGCTGGCAGGTCTCCCAGGCACTGCACCTGCAAGCCATTGTCTTCCAGCAGGCTGCGCAAGCCGGCGCGCTGGGACACATTGGGTTCGATAATCAGGGCGAAGGTCATACGTTTGCTGGGCCAGGGCGAAGTGGACCTGATCTTAAGGAACAGCGGGCCAATTGTCATGGTCGGTAACAGTTGAGCAGTGAGGAAACAGGGGCGGTAACAGGCAGTCAACTGATACCCAGGTAATGGGTAAGTTGGTGACCTTTGGGCACCGCTGACAATTGCCAGTGTGAGCAGGCCCAGTCCAGTAACACGGACACCGGTGCACCCCAGGCATCTGTGGGTAGTGTCTGCCCCAACAGGTTCAGGGCGGTGTACAGATTCGCGCTGGCCTGCTCATTGGAGAGTGCAGGTGCCAACCACTGCTTGCTGAGTTTTTGTCCCTGGGCATCCGCAAGCACTGGAATATGGGCATAGTGCATTGGCGGCAGCCCGAGGCGAGTGGCCAGCCAATGCTGCCTCGGTGCGCTCTCCAGCAGGTCGGCGCCCCGCACCACATGGCTGATGCCTTGGGCGGCATCATCCACCACCACCGCCAGCTGATAGGCAAACAGGCCATCCCGGCGCTGCACCACAAAATCACCGCAATCCCGCGCCAGCTGCTGCAGATAGTGGCCCTGTATCGCATCCTGGACGGTGACTTCCAACGGTGGCACCTGGATACGCACGGCGTGTGGCGCTGAAGGTGGCGTGCGGCGCGGTCGGCAGGTACCCGGATAGCGTTGGTGTGCGGCCAGATCATTGCGGCTGCAGGTGCAGTAAAAGAGCAGATCCTGGGTCGCCAGCCGTGCCAGCGCCTGGGCATAGGCCGCATCCCGGGTCGACTGCCAGAGCACGGGGCCGTCCCAGGTCAGGCCATGGGCTTCCAGCGTACGCAGGATGGCATCTGCGGCACCGGCTTGGATGCGTGGGCGATCCAGGTCTTCCATGCGCAGCAGCCACTGCCCCCGCTGGTGCCTGGCATCCAGGTAACTGGCCAGGGCCGCCAGCAGGGAGCCGAAGTGGAGTGGACCCGTGGGGGAAGGGGCAAAACGACCGCGATAGGGCTGCCCGGCGCGGGGCGTCAGCATGCTTTAGCCGTGCAGCTGCCTTTCGCGGATTTCATCCAGGGTTTTGCAGTCCACGCACTGGGTGGCGGTGGGCCTGGCTTCCAGACGGCGCAGGCCGATCTCGATACCGCAGGTATCGCAGTAGCCATAGTCACTGTCATCGATGCGATCAATGGTCTGGTCGATCTTGCGGATCAGCTTGCGCTCCCGATCCCGGGTGCGCAGCTCAATGCTGAACTCCTCCTCCTGGGTGGCTCTGTCGGCCGGATCCGGGAAGTTATTGGCCTCGTCCTGCATGTGGTGCACGGTGCGATCCACTTCCTCCATCAGATCCTGGCGCCAGCGCAGCAGGATGTTGCGGAAGTGCAGCAGCTGGGGCTCGCTCATATAGTCCTCGCCCGCCGCCGGCTGATAGGGCGTGAAGTTGCGGAACGGCGAGTCCGGATTGGCGTGGGAGCTGGTGGCCAGCGGTGAGGGGTCCGCATAGGCCCCGGTTAGGCTGGCCTTGGGCCGCAGATCACGAACCGGCGGCTGCTTGGCCGTGGGCCTGATCAGCGGCGCGCTGGGAATGGCCTTGGCCGCTGCTGTCTGCCCTGTGCCCTTGGCAGCACGCTGGCCGGGCGCCGGTTTGGCGCTGGCAGCTGGCTTGGGCGCAGGTGCGGGTTTGGCACTGGTCTTGGCCGTGGCTTTGCCAGTCACCGGCTTCGCCGGGGTCTGGGCTTTGGTTTGGGCTGCGGGCTTGGGTTTCGCCCGGGCCTTGTTTGCTGGTTGGGGTTTGGCGGCTGCTTTGGCCTTGGCGGCGGGTTTTTGCCCGCTGGCGTTGCTCTTGGCCGCTGCCTTCGCTTTGGGCGCCGCTTTGGACCGGGTTTTGGCTGCCGGCTTGGCGGCTGCCTTTTTCACAGCTGCTTTCTTTGTCGGGGCCTTTGCGGAGGCCTTTGCGCCAGCGGCTGCTTTGGTTGCCGGCGCCTTCTTCACCGGTGCCTTTTTTGCGGGTGCTTTCTTTGCCGGCGCCTTTTTGGAGGTGGCCTTGGCTGCCGGGGAAGTTTTGGCCTTGGCCGCCTTGCCGCTGCCGGACTTGGTGCCAGAGGTGCTGCCTTTCTTTGCCGCCATGATTTCTCGTCTCTGGTGTTGGTGTTTTGTGTTGGACAATAACTCCCGCGCCAGGGGTGGGTGCGGGACCTGGCCCCTTAACCAGGTAGAATAGCGGGCAAGCCTACCCCAAAGGCCGGGTAAGCTGCCAGCACAGGATCATCTCCACCAGGCTCGGACCCCCCCATGTTTGCAACACGTGTTCAGCAAATTCAGCCCTTTCGGGTCATGCAGTTACTGGAGCGCGCCCGAGAATTGGAACGTGCTGGCGCCCAGGTGGTGCATCTGGAAGTGGGAGAACCGGACTTCCCGACCGCAGCCCCCCTGGTGGCGGCGGCCCAGGCCGCACTGGCGGCGGGAACTACCGGTTATACCGAGGCTGCCGGGCTGCCGGCCCTGCGGGCAGCCATTGCTGCCGATTACCAGCAGCGCCTGGGTGTGGATCTGGCACCGGAGCGGGTGCTGGTGACTGCGGGTGCCAGTGGCGCCCTGATGCTGCTGGCGGCGCTGCTGCTGGAGGCTGGCGATGAGTTGTTGCTGCCGGATCCGTGCTATCCCTGCAATCTGAGTTTTCTGGCCACGGTGAATGCCAACGGCCGGTTACTGGCCACCGGCCCGGAAACCGGCTTTCTGCTCAGCGCGCAGCAGATCGCGGCGCATTGGCGTGGCAATACCCGCGGCGTGCTGCTGGCGTCGCCGGCCAATCCCACTGGGGCGACCTATGACGTGGAAAGTCTACAGGCGGTGCTGGAGACGCTCCGCGCCCGCCGCGGCCTGCTGATCATGGACGAGATCTACCAGGGGCTGGTGTATCCGGTGCCAGGCCAGCCAGCGCCAGCTGGCACAGTGTTGGCCCAATGCACACCCGATGACCAAGTGTATGTGGTCAACAGCTTTTCCAAATTCTTCGGCATGACCGGCTGGCGCCTGGGCTGGCTGGTGGTGCCCGCTGCAGCGGTGGAACCTTTGCAACGGCTGGCGCAGAACTTGTTTATCGCGCCCTCCACACCCGCCCAGTACGCCGCCCTGGCGGCCTTCACCCCGGCTGCACTGGCCGAACATGAGCGCCGTCGCCGGTTGTTGGGCCAGCGCCGGGATCAACTGCTTGCCGGATTGCAGCAGCTGGGGTTTGCCGTGCCGCTGATTCCCCAGGGCGCGTTCTACCTGTATGTGGACATTCGCCATCTGGAGATGGATGCCGAGCAGTTCTGCTGGCGCCTGCTCAATGAATTTCAGGTGGCGGTAACGCCGGGAACAGATTTCGGCCAGCATCAGGCCGGTGGCTTTGTGCGCTTTGCCTATACCCAGGATCAGGCGGCCATTGCCCTGGCCCTGTCCCGGCTGGCTCAGGCACTGGTTGCTTGGGGCAAAGCATGAAGTTTGAGCCACCGCTGGCCCCCGCACGTTTGCTGCGCCGCTATAAGCGTTTTCTGGCCGATGTGGTTACCGCCGATGGCCGCAGCCTGACCCTGCACTGTCCCAATACCGGTGCCATGACCGGTTGTGCCGATCCAGGGGCGGAGGTCTGGTATTCCACGTCCGCGAATCCCAAGCGCAAATATCCGCACAGCCTGGAGCTGGTAACGACGGCGGCTGGTGATCTGGTGGGGGTCAATACCGGTCTGGCCAATACCCTGGTGGCAGAGGCCGTCACGGCCGGCCTGATCCCGGTGCCTGGCGGCGGCGCCGGAATGCGGCGGGAGGTGCCGGTGCCGGATGAGGCTGGGCGCTTTGATTTTTGCTTCCAGCACCAGGGTCACAACACCTACGCCGAGGTGAAAAGCCTGACCTGGCTGGTGGCGGATGGGCTCGGCTTGTTCCCGGATGCGGTCAGCGCGCGGGCCACCCGCCATGTACAGGCACTGACCCGACGTGCCCAGGCCGGTGACGGGGCCCTATTGATTTTCTGTGTGCAGCATGCCGGCGTGCGGCGCGTGGCGCCTGCGTCGGCACTGGATCCCGCTTATGCCCAGGCGCTGGCCGCAGCGCTGCAGGCGGGCGTGCAGGTGCAGGCCTGGGGTGTCCAACTGACACCCCAGGCCATTTGCGTGCAGACGCAACTGCCGTTTCAGCTCGGCAGCCGCTGAAAGTCTTTCAGCAGCGAGCGGTAATCCGTTGGTTGCGGCAGACGGGCGCCGTACTGGGTAACCAGTCTGGAGGCGGCGAAGTTGCCCAGACGCGCCGCCACCGCTGGTGGCATGCCGGCAAACCAACCATACATGCAGGCGCCTGCATAAATATCACCAGCACCATTGGTATCTATGGCCTTGACGGCAAAGCCGGGCACCTCGGCCTGTGTGGTCGGCGTCACCACCAGGGAACCTTTGGCGCCCAGGGTGACATACAGGTTGCGGCTGATATCCTGCAGCTCGGTCACCGCCAGATCCAGGCGGTCGGTTTTGGCCCAGGTTAGCGCTTCTTCCTCGTTGCAGAACAGGTGCGTGACACCGTTACCCAGCATGGCGGTGAGCTCGCCGCGAAAGTGCTGCACCATGGCGGGATCCGACAGGGTCATGCAGGTCGCCAGGCCGAGTTCGCCGGCCTGTTCATGACAGGCCATGGCGGCGGCCCTGCCGGTCTCGGAGGAGGCCAGATAGCCTTCGATATACAGCAGTTCAGCGGCGGCCAGGGCGTCCCGATTGACTTCGGCGGTGCTCAAGCTGGCGGAAATCCCCAAAAAGGTGTTCATGGAGCGCTCTGCATCCGGTGTCACCAACACCAGGCAGCGCCCGGTAATGCCAGGCAGGTCGTTGGGATGCGGATTGGTGGCAACGCCGATGTGATTGAGGGCATTGATGAAGTAGGCACCGGTATCGTCGCCGGCAACCTTGCAGGAGTAGAACGTGCGGGCGCCCATGGCCTGAGCCGCATAGATGCTGTTGGCGGCGGAACCACCGCTGGCGCGCTTGGGGGCCAGGGTCAGATCCGCCAGCAACTGCTCCAGCCGCGGTTCGTCCACCAGGGTCATGTGACCTTTGTCGATACCATGTTTGCGCAGAAAGCTGTCATCCACGGCAAATTCCATGTCCACCAGTGCCGCGCCTATACCGTAAATTTGATACTGCTTGCTCATGCGTCTCCGTTATTTTTGGTTTGTTGGTGCCTGTGGTTATCAGCGGTGCTGACTGCGGATTATTCAGATGCGAGTTGGGCGAAGGCCTGCTGCGCCGCCGCCAGAGTTTGTTGAATTTCTGCGTCGCCGTGAGCTGCTGAAACAAAGGCGGCCTCATAGGCCGAGGGTGCCAGGTAAACACCGGCATCCAGCATCAGATGGAAAAAGCGGTTGAATTTATCCACCTGGGTGCGTTGCACCGCCGCCAGGTCATGGATGCTGGTTTCTGCGGTGAAAAACAGACTGAACATGCCGCAGACCTGATTGCAGTGCACGGCAACACCAGCGGCGTCAGCCGCCTGTTGCAGGCCGGTCACCAGTTCTCGGGTGCGCTGCGCAAGCCGGTCATGAAAGCCGGGTGCGCTAATGGCCTCCAGCGTGGCCAGACCTGCGGTCATGGCCAAGGGATTTCCCGACAGGGTGCCGGCCTGATACACCGGGCCACTGGGCGCCACCATGGCCATGATGTCGGCACGGCCACCAAATGCACCTACCGGCAGACCGCCGCCGATCACCTTGCCCAGGGTGGTGAGGTCCGGCTGGATGTTATAGAACGCTTGAGCGCCGCCCAGCGCTACCCGGAAGCCGGTCATCACCTCATCGAAAATCAGCAAGGTGCCCTGGGCGGAGGACAGGCCGCGCAAGGTCTCCAGAAAATCCGGTACGGGTGGGATACAGCCCATATTGCCGGCGACGGGTTCCACGATTACCGCGGCGATCTTGTCCCTGTAAGCGGCGAAGGCATCCTGCAATGCCTGGACATTGTTGTAAGGCAGATTCAGCGTGTGCTTGGCCAGGTCCGCGGGCACACCCGGCGATGTGGGAATACCCAGGGTCAGCAGGCCTGAGCCGGCTTTCACCAGCAAGGAGTCCGAGTGGCCGTGATAGCAACCGTCAAATTTGATGATCAGGTCGCGGCCGGTGAAGCCCCGGGCCAAGCGAATGGCCGACATGGTGGCTTCCGTGCCTGAGCTCACCATGCGCACCGACTCGATGCTGGGCACCAGGCTGATGACTTTCTCCGCCATCTGAATTTCCAGCTCGGTGGGGGCGCCAAAGCCCAGGCTGCGGGCAGCCTGGGCCTGCACCGCAGCAACCACTGTGGCCGGGCTATGCCCCAGGATCATGGGGCCCCAGGAACCCACATAGTCCAGATATCTGTTGCCATCCACGTCGGTGAGCCAGGCACCATCGGCGGCACTGAAAAAAACCGGATCGCCACCCACGCCGCGAAAGGCGCGTACCGGCGAATTGACGCCGCCGGGAATCCGTTGGCTGGCCCGCGCCAGCAAGGCACGGCTGCGTTGGTATCGCTCTGTCATAGCATGGCTCTCGTGAAGTTATGGACGTTCCTACCAAAGCTGGGGCTTGATCACCACCAGTACCAGGATCAGGCCCAGCAGCAGGACCGGCAGCTCGTTAATGACGCGGTAGTATTTGTGGGACTTGGTGTTGGCATCAGCGGCGAATTGCCGGCACAGATGTCCGCAATACAGGTGGTAGGCCAACACCAGCAGCACCAGCGCCAGCTTGGCATGGAGCCAGCCGGCGCGGCCAAAGGCCTCCCAGGTCAGCCACAGCAACCAAAACCCAGTGCCCAGGCTGATGACGGCGGAAGGCCACATGATGCCCACATACAGTTTGCGTTCCATGACCTTGAAGCGTTCGTTGCCGATCTCATCCGTGGTCATGGCGTGGTACACAAACAGTCTTGGGAGATAGAAGATGCCAGCAAACCAGCTGATGACACCAAAGAGATGCAGGACTTTGATCCAGAGCATGCGTATGGCCGTGGTGAGGGTGGGTGGGCGCGCCGGGTCGCCATTCTAAGTCAAAGCGCTGGTCAAACGCAGTTCGTACTTGCCCCGGTATGCTGACCTGTTAGGCTTGCCCGGCGTTGGTTGTACCCTGGGGCAGAGGAGTCAGGTTATCCGTTCATCGTCGCTGCGAGTGGTGGTTGACCGTCCGTCGATCCGGCTGGCGATGGTCCTGGTGCTGCTGGCATTGGGCCTGCTGTTGCTGCTTGCCGGTTTCTACCTGGGACGCGAGCAGGCGTTGCGCGAATCCCTGGAGCTGTCGCAGACCCGGACAGAACTGCAACAAAGCCGGCAGCAGGTGGAGGCGCTGAAACGCCGCCTGGCGGATCTGAATCTGAGCACGCTGCTGGATGATCAGGCTTATGAAAGCCTGCGCCAAAGTATCAAGACGCTGCAGGACCAGCTGGCTGAGACCGAAGAGGAAGTACGCTTTTACCGCCAGTTGATGGCGCCGTCAGCGGATGACCGGGGGCTGCGTATTGAGCGCTTGGAGCTGACCACGGCGCCTGTGGGCGGTGGTATCAACTATCGGCTGCTGCTCACCCAGGTGGTGGAGCGCCATGACTGGATTCGCGGTAACCTGCACCTTGAGGTGGTGGGCCAGCGCGACGGGGAGCAGCTGGTGCTGCCCCTCACAGAACTGTCGGCGCCGGACGTCTATCCTCTGGCCTTCAGATTCAGGTACTTTCAGACTTTCACGGGTACCCTGGAGGTCCCCGCGGATTTCGAACCGCAACGGGTGATCGTCAAGGCCCAGGCGGGCAATGCCGGGAGGCAGCTAGAGCGCACCTTCAATTGGGTGTTGCAGGAGGGTTAAGCATGTTTGGTAACAAGGATAATCGCAAAATGGCATCGGCCAAGCGCCTGGGTAAAGGCGCCACGTTGATTGCCGATAGCACCAAAATCACTGGCGATGTCCACTTCGCCGATCAGCTGTTCGTCAACGGCATGATCGAAGGCAATATCAGCGCTGAGCTGGACAGTGGCGCTATGTTGGTGATCAGCGATGTGGGTAAGGTCAAGGGCGAGATTCGTGTGCCCTATGTGGTGGTTAATGGCCAGGTGGAAGGTGATGTCTACGCCAGTACCCGGGTGGAACTGGCAGCCAACGCGCGGATCTCCGGCAATCTCTACTACAACCTGATCGAGATGCAGCTGGGCGCCATGGTCGATGGACAGCTGGTGCATCTGGATCCTGTCACCAAGCCCGGCAAGGCGGGGGCGGCCACGGTTAGAGCACCGGCTGCGGCCGGTGAAGCGGACAAGCCGGCGGCGCATTCAGCAGGTAGCGGTACAGGTATCGGCGCTGCCGCCAGCACCCCTGCCAGCACCAGCAGTTCGGCCGGCGCCTGAACACTGAACTTCCAGCCCCGGGTCGGTCATAATGGCCGACTCGGTTTGTCGTGATGCAAGAAATCCTATGACCCAAAGCATTCAGTTTTCGTCCAGGGCAGCGGCCAAGGTGCGTGAATTGCTGGAGGACGAGGGCAACCTGGCGCTGAAACTGCGGGTGTTTATTTCCGGCGGTGGCTGTTCCGGTTTCTCCTATGGCTTCACCTTTGACGAAGAAATGGCAGAGGATGACGCGCTCATTGAGCGCGATGGCGTACAGATGCTGGTTGACGCCATGAGCTATCAGTACCTGGATGGTGCCGAGATCGATTACAAAGAAGACCTGCAGGGTGCCCAGTTCGTGGTCACCAATCCCAATGCGGCGGCCACCTGTGGCTGCGGTAACTCCTTCGCCATCTGAGGCTTTCAGGGTAGATACAGTCCGCCCAGGATACGTGGCCCCGCGGCACCGGTGACGGCGGCGGCATTGCCGGGCAGGCCGGCCAGGCGTCGGGCCGCCAACCAGGCGAAGGCCCCGGCTTCCAGCCAGTCACCGTTCACGCCCAGGCTGTCGCTGCTGATCACCTCGGTAGCGGGTAGCGCTGCCACCAAGCCTTGCTGCAACTGCAGATTCAAGCGGCCGCCACCGCACAGGATCAGGCGCGCTGGCTGCATGGCCAGGTCGGCGATGGCCTTTACCTGTC
>JBJHDG010000047.1:0-11579 GCA_050486425.1 Pseudomonadales bacterium
GCGCTACTGGTCGTGCGCGCAAACAAGCCCTGCTGCCAACTGCTGTCGATGCCTTGCACGCGACTGCCCAGATCATTGCCATCGCTGGCATTGGCCGCCGCCGCGACGATCTGTGCCAGCAAGGTGGGGCCTTGCAGTGGCTCATCATAGTTGCGCAGCCGGCCACCCACAGCGCTGCTCGCCTGCAAACTGAAATGCACGCCCAACGCGGGTTCATTCATATAGGTAAAACCGCCGCAGGCGGCATCCACCTGGGCACCGGGCAGCAGCGCCAGATGATCAGGTCGGAACCGACCCACCACCGCCGACAGGCTGCCCACCACCGGGCCTGTGCCCAGGTAATCATCACTCACCAGACTGGCTTGCAAACGAATGCTGCCCACTTCATCAAAGCTCAGGGTACTGTTGCGAAAGCGGCCCGGTGTGGCCGTGGCGGTAAAGTTACTGCTGTTACCCAGCGCGCCATCATCCAGACTGCCGTTGCGGCCGCCGGCGGGCCAGACCAGTTCGGCGCTGACCAACTGCAAGGCGGCTGGCACAGATTCCAAACCAAAATTAGGGGTGAGATCGCCTTCGGCATCCAGCACGGCAATATCCACGGTAAAAGGCGCGCCTGCTGCCACAAAGGCGGCGCCGCTGCCTTGGGTGCCGGGATTGGGCACGGCGGCGGCGCTTTGCACCAATGCCACCTGCAAATCCGCCGGCCGCACCACAAAGCTGTTACTGGCACCC
This sequence comes from Pseudomonadales bacterium, assembly GCA_050486425.1. Taxonomy (GTDB): domain Bacteria; phylum Pseudomonadota; class Gammaproteobacteria; order Pseudomonadales; family Azotimanducaceae; genus SKXG01. Next base: position 733 of record JBJHDG010000047.1, read on the forward strand.
AATAGCGGCACGGCGCCGGTGACATCATCACGCAGCTGCACGCGAATCCGCCCCACATCCTTGTACTTGGCTGTCAGCCCGGCCTGGCCGGCAGTGAAATTCACCGTGCGCGGCGTGGCGGCCCCGGCATTGGGTGCAACGCCAGTGCCATTTAATGTCAGCACACGGCTGCCGGCGCCTGGATCCAAGTACTCCATCCAGAAACTGATGGCCTGATCACCGCTGTAGCTCTGGATCAAACCACAGCCCGGTTCATCCGGTGTTTCACCATAAGCGCTGATATGGAAGGCAAAGTCCGTACCCGCAATCTGATCGGCGACTGGATCCTGATAACCGGGTGGCGGCACCATCGGCACCGGCCCGGCACTGACGCGCAAACCCAAGGGTGCAAACAACAGTGGGCCAGCACTGCCATCATCCTGCACACTGGGATCGTCCACATCTGCCACTGCCAGCGTGACCAGCGGCGGCCCGGATGGATAACTCAGCTGCAACTGCACCTGTCCACCATCATCGGGATGAAATTGATACAGCGCCTCACCATCATTGTTACTGCCATTGCTAAGACTGCCGCTACCAGCATGTGCCCAATTGCCTACGCCCGTTTGCGTATTGATACGAATCTGTCCGGCATAGCTGCTCATCAAGGTGCCGTCACTGGCGCGGGCGCTGACGGTTATCGGGCTTGGTTCGCAGTACAAACCATGCCCGGCATGATCGATCACAAAATCTGCCAACATACTGGTCGGGCAAGGTCGGGTAGCCGACATCAGGGTGCTGATGTCAGCGGCGCTGAGCGCATCGGCATAAATGCGCACCTCATCCAGATTGCCCTGAAAACGCCGATAGTCATCTGCCGGATTCGCCCAACGTCCCAGCGTGAGATCATAAGCACCCGCCTGCGCCATGACCTGACCACTGTGGGTCACCGTGCCGGCCAGCACACCATTCACATAGAGAAGTAACTGACTGCCCGTGTAAACCCCGGCCACATGCTGCCAACTGCCCTGCTGCGGCGCGAAGGCGGGGGCACCTTGGATATATACTCGCCCCACACTGGTTTGTACCGCAAACTCATAGCTGCTGTTGAATTGATCATGCTGCAACCAGAACTGTCCCACATCACCACTGCCTGTGCGCGCAGCACTGGTGACCAGATTGGCCCAGTTGTTACCAGCACTGGGCGCCACGCCCCAGCGCACCCAGGCCATCACCGTGAGTGTATTTTGCAACTGCAGATTCACTGGCCCAACCATCACCCCTGAGGTGCTGCCATTGAACTGGCCGTAGCCGCAGGTGCCCGGATTGCCGGCAATGGCAGGGCTGGCAAAGGCGGTCTGCGTGCCAGGTTCTGCCGTGCCATGGCGGTTATAATCGCTGGCATCCTGCACTTCTCCGGCACTACCGCTCCAACCGGGTTCATCCATACGCCAATGTGCCAGCTGACGTCGACAGTCGCGTTCGCTGCCATCGGCATTCAAGCCCGCCAGTTGGTTATTGCGCAAGGTGGTGACTTCTGCAGCAGTCAGGCCGTGGTCGTAAATCAATAGCTCATCTACCTCACCGCGAAAATATTGCAAAGCGGTATAGTTGCCCACCGAACTCTGGGCCTGGCCAATAACAAAGCCGTTGTTGGCCACCACCAAATTATTGGGCGGCGCCTGCACGAAGCTGGCCACCTCGGCGCCATTGAGATAGAAACGGTTTTGTGGCCCATCCACCACCCACACCAGATGTTGCCAGGTGTTGGTGGCGATATTTGGAATCGTAAAGCTGCGCGTTGTACCGCGCAGTCGCAGTACCAGGGTGGTGCTGCTGGAAAAACTGATTTGCAGCTCCTGGTTTTCTCCTGGCCTGGCGGCAGACAGTAGCGATTGGGTAAAAATTCCGCTGTAGCTGGTACGCATGCTGATGGCCACCGAGAACCGGCTCAGGCCGTTCAATGCCGCCCCGTCCATCAATAAATACTGGCCGGTGCTGGTGGCAGAAAGATCTGCGCCACGGCACATAAAACCGTTAGTAATGGAGTCCGCGTTGACGGCTCTGGCGCTGCTGAAGTTGCCCTGACTATCCACCAGTTCACCCGGCGTACCGTTCCAACCACTGGTATCCATGCGCCATTCGGCGATCAGTGCCGCCTGAGCAGGTTGCGCCAGCAGGGTGGCTATAACGAGCAGCTGTGTGCGCAAAAATATTGATCGGTAACCGCTCATGGCCGTGCCCTGAGCAGAATTTGGCGTTGGGCAAAATTGGCACCGGCCTGGCAATGTCCCAGGCTCAGCAGCTCATAATGGGGTTCACCTTCAATAAGCAACTCGGTGCATTCCACTTGTGCGCGACAACCATTCAAGCCGGGGGCCGTAAAATCGAAGTTGCGGCTGGTGCAGCTGCCCACACCGCTGGGTGCAAATACCCGATTCAATGCCAGGGCGGCGCCACTTTCGGCAGCGGCGAAAGCCTGCAAAGCCAGCACGTCCTGACCGTAGGCGGCGCTGCTGGTGCGCACCAGACTGGCCACCGCCAGCGCCAGCAGCGCCACCACCACAATCAGAAAGATGGCGCTGATCAGCCCAAAGCCGGCACTGCGGCCGGTACTGCGGCCGGGACAGCATACTGCTGCTATCTGCTTAGGGGACATTACGCACCTGCACACGATGGCGGGTTTGCAGGCGATCATCACCGGCGGCAAACAAGAGTTCGATCACCACCACCGCGTTGCGGGTCAAGCCGGCTTCTTCTACGCGAAAGGGCGGTGCTTCCAGTAACAACCCAGTGCCGATCAGTCCACGCTGGGGCAGGGTCGCAGGCAAATCCGCTGGCATCGGTTGTGCAGCCAAAAAGCCATAATCGCCATAGCGCCACAGGCGCCCGCCCTGCACGCAATAACTCACCGGCTGCTGAATCAGGAAGGCTCTGCCCGTGGGTGAGGGTTCGGCAAAGGCGTGGCCGGCAGCAAAATCCACTTGCACCCGACCTTCGGCATCAGGCGCGGCCAGGCTCACCACGGACGAGACCGGGCCAGGATTTGCCAGGCCATAAACAGCAGCAGGCTGCTGGGGAAACACCACCAACCGCAGATCCATCCCGCTGATATCCCCGCTAAAACTGCTGCTGATGGCATGTGTCGCCGCCATGCCCAAAGGTAGTTGCAGGTGATTACCTGCCGCCAGCACTTCGATAAATTCCAGACATTGCGCATTGGCGCGCAAACTGCCCGGCAACGCATTGCGCAGTTCCCGCTCCAGCCGCCCCAATGCCAACCGTGCGCTGCTGGCCAATTCCGAGCGGTCCAACGCGCCGGCATAACCCAGGCTGGCATGACGGATATAGGTCACCGTACCGGCCGCCAGGATGCCCAGCACCAAAATCACCACCACCAACTCCACCAGTGAGAAGCCCTGCTGCCTGAGCATCAGAAATTCCCCCGATAAGCCGCTACCACCAGGTTGGTGCCATCCGGCATACCGACGCGCACCTGGAGTAATTTCGCATCTGTGGGCGCATCCAAACCCAGTACGCTTTGTTCAGCGGCATCGGCATAACGTACCTCTACCTGTACCCGATAGCCGTTGTAGCCGGACATGGGGTTGCCATCCATATCCAGCGGTGGGCTTTCATCCAGGCCGTGATAATCATTGATGCTGGTAAACGCAGCGCGTGGACCGGCACCACCGAAACTGCTGGCCGGCGCACAGGCTATGGTGCTGGGATGACAGGGCGGCACACCGCCGGTGGGCGTATTGGCGTCGAATTTTTGCCCCAGCATTTCATCCAGATAGGCCTGGGCCAGGGCCACGGCTTGCGCCTGGGACAGGCCATGACTTTGATACTTCAAACCGAAACTGAGACTGTAGGTAATACCGAGCATGGCAATGGCGATCAGCACCATGGCCACAATCAGCTCCACCAAGGTAAAGCCGTTGCGATGGCTGGGCTTGAACTTAGCTGCAGCTGTCGCGATAGGCATAGCCGGTGGCTCCGATACAGACGCGATAGCTGGCGCCGCCACTCACCGACAGCTCCAAGCCCAGGGTTACGTCCAGACTCTGGCCCCCCACCTGGGCGCTGTCCAGCCCACCACGGCTGTCGAATGCCAGCTGCAATGGCAAACTGGCATCCAACTGCCACTGGGCCGCGCCATTACGCAACGCAATCGCCGCATCGTCACGCCGCAGTTCCCGCACGCTCAGTTGCTGTACGTCAGCGCCTTCCTGCCAAAGTGATTGCACGCGCCACTGATTGCCGACGCTGTCCAGGCGCAGCAACGCCTGGCCTTCCACCCGTGACAGTGCGGTCTGTTGACTCAGGCGACCCTGAGCGATGAGTTCCTGTGCCACCAGGGCCGGGCCAAAGGCATCACTGCCCACCAGCCGGCTCATGGCAAACAAGGACACAACGCCCAGGAGCAAAATGACGCTGACCAGTTCCACCAAGGTGAAACCGGTCAGCTGGGGGTACCCTGGAATTCTCTCGCCAGCCATGCTGGCTCCCATACCAGATGGCCGCTTAGGGCAGGGTTTCTGTATCGCTCACCAACTGTCCTGACGCGGAGGCATATCTCAGCACCGGGATTACTGCACCTGAGCGCACCGTAGCTGCGGTGTAGTAGTAGTCACAAGTGCCAGCGCCGCCCACTACTACAAAGTCGTTGCGCGACCCACTGGGCCCGGCGGCCGCTGCTACCCCGGCCAACGCTGCCGCGGTCACAATGGTGGGATGGCCCGCCTGCAGCAGGCCGGTAAAGACCGCCAGACAGTCTGCCGAGGTGGTTACGTCGCTGGTGCCGCCGCTGTTGTCAACGGTGCCATAGGGGTAACCCTGCGCATTCACCCGCAGGCCGCCAAACGTCGGCAAAGGCTCATCCGCATCCGGCCGACCTTCGGCCACCCATTGGGCATGGTACAGCGCCAGACCCGTCTGGAAGCTGCCTTGTACGCCGGCAACCACGGCGCCATGCGCCTGGTCATCCACGTTCATGAATCGCGGCAGGGCGGTGGCCGCCAGAATGCCGAGCAGAATAATCACCACCACCAGTTCGATAATGGTGAAACCGGATTGGGATTTCATGGGTAACACTCCCTGTTGGTTACTTGGATGGATGGGCAGCCAACCCCTGGCTGTCATTACCAGTCCTGCTCTAAGGCTAGACCAGTTTGGCAATTTTTCCTGTTTCCGCCGCCGTCCTAATAATCGCCTTAATGAATGTTTAAGCATTTTGCGACCCTGTTCGCAACTAAATGTGCCGCTAGCGCGCCGCCACGCCGGACAGGTCCCAAAGCGGCAGGAACACACCCAGCGCCAGCACCAGCACCATGGCGCCAATGGCAATGATCAGGATCGGTTCGATGGCATCGGTGAGCTGCTTCAGCTCGTAATCCACTTCTTCCTCGTAGAAGCTGCCGGCCTGATCCAGCAGCTCGTCAATGGAACCGGTTTCCTCGCCCACCGCGATCATCTGCAGCACCACCGGGGTGAACATGCCCGAGCTGCGCGCGGTCTGGGTAATGCTCTCGCCCCGCTCCACTCCCTGGCGCATACCCTTGATCAGCTGCGCCATATGGGCGTTACCAATGGCATTGGCCACCACGTTCAAGCCCTGGGTAACAGGTACGCCTGCCTGCATCACCATGGCGAAGGTCTTGCAGAAACGCGCCAGGTTAATGCGTTCGAACAGGCTGCCCATAATGGGGAGTTTCAGCTTCATGCGATCCCAGCGCAGGCGACCAGGCACTGTGCGCAAGTAGCGCACCAGGCCATACCAGGCGGCGGCCAGTGCGACCAGTAGCCAGAGAAAATAATCCACGAAGAAGCCCGACACCGCCAGCAACACCCGGGTTTGCCAGGGCAGCTCGGCATCAAACTTGGTAAACACATCGGCAAAGGCCGGGATCACAAACAGATTCAAAATGGTGATGGCAATACCAATGGCAATCATCACAAACATGGGATAACGGGTGGCGGCCTTGATGCGCTTGTTGGTTTCCCGCTCCAGCTCCAGATACTGAGCCACCTGCTTAAAAGCCTGATCCAGGCGGCCGGTGTTCTCACCCACATGGATCACGCTCACATACAGATCGGAGAAAACCCGCCCATGCTGTTTTAAGGCCGAGGCCAGATCCACACCGGCTTCCAAATCCCCGGTCACGCCTTGCAACACTTCCCGCAGCAGCAGATTGCGGGAAGACTCCGCCAGGCCACGCATGGCGCGCACAATGGGCACACCCGCCCGCATCAGGCTCGACATCTGATGACTGAACATGATCAGTTCGTCAATGCGCACCCGACGCAGACGCAGCAGCAGTTGCTGTAAGCCGCCTTGGGTATTGGTGGCTGCGGCCTGCTCCTGAGCAGCCACCGCGTTGATACGCAGGGGTACCACGCCGGCTGCCTGTAACTGCTGCGCCACGGCACCGGCATTGACCGCTTCCATCTGGCCCCGGGCCAGGCGGCCGGTGGTGTCCTTGGCGCTGTATTCAAATCTGGGCATGATGCATGCCCTGAGATTCTTTACCCTGAGACAAGAGTTCTACGCCATCTATTTTCAGATCTTCCACTTGGCCGGATAAGGCCATGGTTTCCGCCAGGCTGGTCACCCCCTGCAGCGCGTAATCCAGCGCATTCAATACCAGCGGGCGAAAGCCCCGCTGCTGCCGGGCCAGGCGCGCGAAGGTTTCACCACTGCCGCTGCGCAGTGCGTTGGCCAGGGTTTCATCCATCTCCAGCAATTCGAAGACACCGATACGGCCGTAGTAGCCGGTGTGATTACAGCGCGCGCAACCCCTGCCCTGGAAGAATTGCAGACTGTGCGCCCGCTCCTGCCCCACCAGGGCATCCAGCCAGGCGTACTGCAATACATCAGGCTCGGCTTCCACCCGGCAGCGATCACAGATGCGCCGCACCAGACGCTGGGCTACCAATCCGCGCAGGGCCGAGGCCGCCAAATAACCTTCAATGCCGATATCCAGCAACCGGGTGGCGCTGCTGATGGCGTCATTGGTATGCAAGGTGGAGAGCACCAGATGCCCGGTCATGGCAGCGCGCAGTGCAATCTCTGCGGTTTCCCGATCACGAATTTCGCCCACCAGCAGCACATCCGGATCCTGACGCAGTGCGGAGCGCAGCACCGCGGCAAAGTTCAGACCGATCTTCGGCATCACTTGCACCTGGTTGATGCGTTCCAGCTGATACTCCACCGGATCCTCTACCGTGATGATTTTCTTCTCGGCGGTGTTGAGTTCGCTCAGTGCGCCATACAGGGTGGTGGTCTTACCGCTGCCGGTGGGGCCGGTCACCAACACCAAGCCATTGGGGCGGGTAATCAGAAAGCGCAGCCGCTCCAGCATGGCCGTTGGCATGCCGATGTTGTCCAGCCGGGTAATGCCGCCGGTTTGATCCAGCAGTCGCATCACCACGGATTCGCCATGCTGGGTGGGCATGGTGGAGAGCCGCACATCGATGTCGCGGTTTTTGATCTTCATTTCAAAGCGCCCATCCTGAGGCAGACGCTTCTCGGAAATATCCAACCCTGCCACCAGCTTCAGCCGCGATACCAGTGCCGAAGCAATGCGCCGCTCCTTGATCACATGTTCCTGCAGCACACCGTCCACCCGCTGCCGGATGCGCAGCACGCTTTCGCCCGGCTCTATATGCACATCCGATGCCCGCACCTGCACGGCATCTTCCATGATGGATTGCAGCAGTTTCGCCACCGGGGTGCTGGCTTCATCCTCGGTGATGGTGGTACCACCCAGCGTGAACGTATCAACCGTCAGTTCACCTTCCAGCTCCTCGGCGAACAGAGTGATATCTTCGGTGCGTCTATATGCCAGATCCAGCGCCGCCAGCAGCTCTGATTCGCGCACCACGGCCAGTGAGACTTTGCGGCCGATCTGCCGGGCGATCTCGTCATAGGCAAAGATGTCCATGGGGTCAGCCATGCCCACCACCACGGTATTGCCCTTCTCTTCCAGCACCATGGCGCGATAGCGGCGGGCGTAGGTCTCCGGCAGCCAGGCCACCAGATCCGGATGCGGATTGAACTGGCGTAAATCAATAAACGGCAGCTCGAACTGCTCGGAAAGAAACTGCAGGAATCTGTCTTCGTCGATATAGCCGCGATCCACCAGGATACGGCCCAGCTTGTGGCCGGATTCCTTCTGTACCGCCAAGGCGTCTTGCAACTGGCGTTCGCTGATCTCCCCTTTGGAGACCAGCAGATCGCCGATGCGGACCTTGTTCTTTTTTGGTATCACCGCTGCAATCCCGAACCCAGCAGTTCGATCCGGCGCAGGCTCTGCTCCAGGATCTGATTGTTCGCCTCGTCATCCACCACGATGGGCCGCAGCAGAATCACCAGCTCGCTCTTGGTGCTGCGCTGTTGCTTTTGGCGAAATGCGTAGCCGGCGATGGGCACCCGGCTGAGCCAGGGCAGTCCTGCATCCTTGTCGCTGGCGCTGTTCTGCATGAGCCCGCCGATGACAATAATCTGGCCGCTGCGGGCACGCACGATGCTGTCGGATTCCCGAATGGTGCTGGCCGCCAAGGGCACATCCTGGCCACCGATGTTTTTCATCTGCTCAACAACCTGGGATACCGTGGGATGCACATGCAGGGTGACATAGCCCTGCTCGCTGATCTGGGGCGTCACATCCAGCGCAATCCCGGAGAAGAAAGGCGTGAGCTGGGGCGAATCATTGACATTGATGGCGCTACCGGCAGTCACCGTGGTGGTGGCAATGTCGGTGACAAAGAATTCATCCTGCCCCACCTTGATCACCGCTTTCTGGTTGTTCACTGTTGCTATGCGCGGGCTGGACAGCACCTGCACGGCGCCCTGGGTTTCCAGCAGGCGCAGCACACCCTCGAAATCACCAAAGGAAGCATTCAGGGTAAATGCGCTACCCAACGGATTGAACAGGGCGCTGGCACCACCATAGAGGAACTCACCGGCCACCCGATGACGGGAACCTTCCGTGGTGACCAGGTTGTTGAACTCATCCAAAAAGGTGGTGGGATGGAAAGTACCGCCTGAATTGCGGCCAAAGGTGTGCCAGTCGATGCCGGCCTCGAAACCCTTGTCCAGGGTTACCTCCACAATTTTGGCTTCCAATATCACCTGACGCTGCAGGCTGAGCTGTGCCCGCTCCAGATAGGTGCGCACTGCGCGCAAGCCTTCCGGCATGGCCCGCACCACCACCAGCCCGGCCTGGGGCGTGACTACCACCTGTGCCGCCGGATTATCCGCCACCAGGGTACGCAAGGTGGCTTCCAGTTCCTGCCAGAAATCCGCACTGCTTTCCGTATTCACACGAGTGCCGACCACGGAACTCACGGCGCTGGTGCCACCAATTTGCTGCGCCTGAGCGCCGTAGGCGTTTTGCGCACCGCCACTTTGGTTTTGCACATCACTGACCTTGCCAGCACTCACCTGTACCTCGGAGCTGCCCCTGCGCCCCACATTCAAATAGTCGATCTGGAATATTTCTGCGCGCATGGCATCCGGATACACGCGGAACAAATTGCCCTCGCGGCTGTAGTCGTAACCATAGACATCGCGCAGGATATTCATTACCTGAGTGATGGTGACATCATTGAGCGAAAGGGAGACACGCCCACTGACATCCGGATGCACCACCATGTTGTACCTGGTGCCACTGACCAGGCTGCGATAGAACAGCTGCGCATCCAAACCTTCGGCATTGACGTTAAAGCGTTCGTCCGCATCCTGCTGGGCTTGCTGCTGAGCCAGCAACATCTGTCGCGCAAGCTCGGCCTGTAAGGCCTCCCACTCCGCCTGCAACGCCTGGTTCTGAGCAATGCCCTCGCGCATTGCCGCTTGCGCGGCATCCAGACTGTCCGTGTTCTTGGCCGGCATACTATTGCAGGCTGCCAGTAGCAGCACCCAGGGTGCCAGCAGTTTACTCAGGCTGTTCATGGCTTCCGTTGCTCCTTGACCTGGGTTGGTGCCGGCAATTGCAGTTGCGATCGGCGTCCGGAATTCAGTTCTACGATGTCCACGCTGTCGGCGTTGATACGCAACACGCGCAAACGTTGATTACTCTCGCCTTCCTGTAGCAATTGACTGTCGATCACGGCCAGCTTGCGCTCCCCGGCCAGCAACACCGCCTGCAACACCGGCGCCGCCACTTGGGCGCTTACGGCCTGCCGTACCTGGGCCGGCGGCGCTGTAGGGTCCGGCATTTCTGCCAGCGCACCAGTAGCCAGCAAACAACTGCCCACGAGCAGCAATGCACGCATGCTCAGACCCCCAACCAATGTGGATAACGACTCAAGGTCTGCACCCGCAGCTGCAATTTGGCTTGGGGATGGGTCGCCACTTCATAATTGAGCTGCTGCCAAAGAAAGCGCCAAGGGCTCTGCTCCAGCGCTTCCAGATACGCGAGCAAGGCAAAATAGCTGCCGGTAAGTTCGATCTCCAGGCCGTGCCGATACAGGCCATTCTCCGCATCCTCATCCGCTGCATCCGGCTGGACGCTGATCTGCATGGATTGCACCGGCAAATTGCGCAACTGGGTGAGCTTGACCCCTGGGTGCGCACGCAACACATCTTCAAGCACCAGCGCCATCTCATTGGGATTGATAAAGCCCAGTAACAATTCGTCCAGATCCGTGCTCACCAGTGCCAACTGGCGTTGCAGTGCCGCCTGATCCTGTTGCAGTCGCACCAGGGCCTGATCACCGGCACCAGCCTGCATCTGGGCAAGCACGGCCTGAGCCTGCTGCAACTGCTGCTGAACCTGGTGCAATTGCATTTGTTGCAGCTCGGCCCGATCAGCTTGCAGCGGCCAGAGAGTCCAGAACCATAGACTCCACAGCAGCGCCAATAC
>JBJHDG010000048.1:0-11392 GCA_050486425.1 Pseudomonadales bacterium
GGTTGGCCTGATACAGGGTATGTAAGAGTGCATGGCCAGTGCGGTCGGCAGCGGCGCAGGTGCGTGCAGCCTGACCACCTTTGCCAAAATCTTTCGATTGCCCGCCAAAGGGGCGCTGATAAATGCGGCCGGATTCGGTACGGGAAAACGGCAACCCCATGTGTTCCAGCTCAAACACTGCTTGGGGGCCAACACTGCACATATATTCAATGGCATCCTGATCGCCGATGTAATCAGAGCCTTTAACCGTGTCGTACATGTGCCAGCGCCAATCGTCATTGGGATCATCGCTGGCAATGGCACAGGTGATACCACCCTGGGCGGACACCGTATGGGATCTGGTCGGAAATACCTTGGTGATGACTGCGGTTTTCAAACCGGATTGTGCAAGCTGCAACGCCGCGCGCATGCCTGCCCCGCCACCACCAACGATGACGCCATCGAATTCCATCTTACGGATGCTTGCCATCGATCAGAATCTCCAGACAATCTGCAGCGCCCACAACAGGCCCAGAAACAGGGCCAGCAAGCAGGCGATCTCAAACAGGAAACGGAAAGCGGTTGCATGGCGGCCGAAGTAATGTGGCCGGATATAATCGGTGGCAATGGTCCACATGCCGATCCAGGCATGGGCAAACACACTGAGCACGGCCAGGGTGCTGAACATCTGCATGGGCAGATTGGTGAAATACTGCAACAGCGCCTGGTGTGACAACTCCGTGTTCACCAGCAGATAACCCAGCACGCAAAGGCTGTATGCCGCGAGGATAACTGCCGTCAGGCGCTGAATCACAAAATCCGTGGTGCCACTACGGGACAGACTCAAGACACTTCTTACCATACCCAGACTCCCGCCAGTGCGATCAGCACAATGGCAATCAAAATCGACAACACCGCGCCCAGCTGACCACCAGCCTTGCTGTCACCAATATGGAAATCCAGCAACAGATGCTTGATGCCAGCGACCAGGTGATAGATCAGCGCCGCCAGCACGCCCCAGATCACCAGCTTGACCAGCGGCAGGGTGAGTAATGTCTGGGCCTGAATGAAGCCAGCTTCGGAGGTCAGGGCCAGATCAGCCAGGTAAAGGAGCACCGCCATGCCCACAAACAGCACCACCCCGGTGATTCTGTGGGTGATGGAGGCAAGGGCGGCCAGCGGAAAGCGAAACTTGGTCAATGCCAGATTGACTGGACGATCCGTATTCATGTTATCTGCCGTTATTGGAACGAAACCGTTGGATGGGTCTGATCGGCCCTGGTCGACGGGCTACGTTTGGGGGGCCGAGTGGGTGCCAATCATAGTCCAAGCGCGGCATGGCTGACAATGAAACCCAGGCCGAATCCAGAATTCCTCTACCGGCCCCGCAAGCACTCGGTAGTTCCCCTGGCTGCTGCGCGGATTTCCCCAGACTGCGGCCAGCTCAGATTGACAATGCCAAGTCCAAGTCTATAGTCTGCCGAGCTCGCATTTCTGGGGACTAAGGAGCCTTATCAATGGCAGACAAGACTGCCCGTCTGACGATTGATGGTGAAGCTGACGCCATCGAATTCCCGGTCTACGAAGGTACGCTGGGACCCAGCGTCATCGATATCGGCGCGCTCACTGCCAAGGGCTATTTCACCTACGACCCTGGTTTCGTCTCCACCGCGAGCTGTGAGTCGGCCATCACCTATATCGACGGTGATGCCGGCACCCTGCTGCATGGCGGCTATCCCATTGAACAGTTGGCGGAACACTCCGATTACCTTGAGCTGTGCTACCTGTTGCTCAATGGTGAGCTGCCCACCAGCGACCAGAAGGCCAAGTTTGTCCGCACCATCTCACGCCACACCATGGTGCACGAGCAGCTGCGCAGCTTCTTCAACGGCTTTCCCCGGGCCTCCCACCCCATGGCCATCATGTGTGGTGTAGTGGGTGCCCTGTCAGCGTTCTATCACGACTCCCTGGATATTGAGAATGCTGCGCACCGGGACATCACGGCCCACCGTCTGATTGCCAAGATGCCCACCCTGGCCGCCATGAGCTACAAGTACAGCATTGGCCAACCTTTCCTGTACCCGCGCAATGATCTGGGCTACGCCGCCAACTTCCTCTATATGATGTTCGGCACCCCCTGTGAGGAGTACGAGGTCAACCCGGTGCTGGCCAAGGCCATGGACCGCATCTTCCTGCTGCATGCGGATCATGAGCAGAACGCCTCCACATCCACCGTCCGGCTGGCCGGCTCCACCGGCGCCAACCCCTTCGCCTGTATTGCCGCTGGCATTGCGGCGCTTTGGGGGCCATCCCACGGTGGTGCCAATGAGGCCGTGCTGGATATGCTGGCGGAGATCGGCACCGAGGCCAATATCGATAAGTTCGTGAAGAAGGCCAAGGACAAGGACGATCCATTCCGGCTCATGGGCTTCGGCCATCGGGTGTACAAGAACTACGACCCACGCGCCAAGGTGATGCAGCAGACCTGTCATGAGGTACTCAATGAGCTTGGGGTTGCCGACGATCCGCTGCTCAAGATCGCCCAGCGCCTGGAAAAAATCGCGCTGGAAGACGACTATTTTGTGCAGCGCAAGCTCTACCCCAATGTGGACTTCTACTCAGGCATCATTCTGAAAGCCATGGGGATCCCCACCGACATGTTCACCGTGATCTTCGCCACCGGTCGCACGCCGGGCTGGATCGCCCAGTGGAAGGAAATGGTGAGCAACAAGTACAAGATCGGCCGTCCACGGCAGTTGTACAAAGGTGCCGTCAAGCGCGACTTCATGCCCATCGCCAAACGCGGCTGAGAGCGCGGCTGAGCCTGTTCGGCACTGAGTTTGTTTGGTGTAGGGGCAGAGGCAGCGCCTCAGCCCCCGCCGCCGGCATCCATCCCCGGCCGCAGCTCTGGCAACAGTCTGAGAATCAGGCTGGAAGTGTCCCAACGCCCACCACCCATGGCTTGCACCTCGGCATATAACTGATCCACCAGTGCGGTCAGAGGCAGACTGCTGCCCTGCTCCCGCGCCGCCGCCAGGGCGATGCCCAGGTCCTTGCGCATCCAATCCACGGCGAAACCAAAGTCGAAGCGGCCCTGGGTCATGCTAGGGCCGCGCTGCTCCAGTTGCCAGGATTGGGCTGCACCCTGGGCAACGGCGGCGATTACCTGGGCCGGATCCAGCCCGGCGCGTACGGCAAAACCCAGGCCCTCGGCCAACCCCTGCAGCACGCCAGCCACACAGATCTGGTTCACCATCTTGGTAAGTTGCCCTGCGCCCGGACCACCCATATGGCGAATGGCCTTGGCATAAGTGGCCAGCACGGGTTCGGCCCGGGCCAGGGCGTCCGCATCCCCACCCACCATGATGCTCAGCTGCCCCCGCTGCGCACCCTGTTCACCACCGGATACGGGCGCATCGAGCCAAGCCAGATTTTGCCGCGCAGCCTGCTGATACAGCGCCCGGGCCAACCCGGCGGAGGTGGTGCTGTGGTCTACCACCAGGCCGCCAGCCGCCAGGCCGGCAAACACACCATTCGGGCCAAGACAGACCTCACGTACATCCGCATCATCCCCCACACAGAGCAGCACCAGGTCGGCCTGTTGCGCCACAGCTGTGGGACTGTCGACCAGAAGCACCTGCTGCTGGAACTGTGCCTGCTGCAACCAGGCCTGGGCACGAGCCGGACTGCGGTTATAGACGGCAAGCGGAAAACCGGCACGGGCCAGATGCGCGGCCATGGGGCCGCCCATGGTGCCCAGGCCGATAAAGCCCAGACGAACACCAGAAGTCATGTGAACCGCTCCGCCAACGAATGAGGCGGCGAGAATAACAAAAGCGCCGGCGAATGCCGCACCGGCGCTTTTTAGGGGAGGTGCTGGCTAGGAGGTGCGGGGATCAGCCGAGAATGGCATCCCGACTGAAGCCCTCACCCGTAAGCAACTGACGCATTTCCGCCAGCGCATCCATCTGGATCTGCCGCACCCGTTCCCGGGTCAGGCCGATTTCCCTGCCCACTTCTTCCAGCGTCGCCACATCGTGGCCGCGCAGGCCGAAACGACGACAAATCACCTCCCGCGATTTCTCCTGCAACTGATCCAGCCAGCCGTTCAGGTGTGCGCCCAACTGTTCGTTCTGCAACAGCTCCCAGGGGCTGGCGCTGGCTTCGTCTTCGAAGCTGTCAAAAGCACCTCGTTCGGGTTCCAGCACCGAGATCTCGGTGCAATTGATTTCATCGGCCATGTGCAGCAACGCCCGCACTTCCTCCACCGGACGCTCCACCAGACCAGCGATGTCCTCGGCACTGGGTTCATGGTCGAGTTTCTGCGCGAGCTCGCGCTGAGCCCGCAACAAGGCGTTCAATTCCTTGGCGATATGAATGGGCAAGCGAATGGTTTTGGCCTGGTTCATCAAGCCACGTTCAACGGCCTGACGAATCCACCAAGTAGCATAGGTAGAGAAACGAAAACCCTTTTCCGGATCAAACTTTTCCACGGCGCGTATCAGCCCCAGATTACCTTCTTCAATCAGGTCCAGGAGTGGCAAGCCGCGATTCAGATAGCGTCGTGCAATTTTCACCACCAGGCGCAGGTTGCTTTCAATCATCTGCGCCCGGGCCGCCATGTCGCCGCGCTGGATGCGCCGCGCCAGGCTGATTTCCTCATCAGCGCTAAGCAGTGTGGAAGCACCTATCTCGGCCAGATACATTTCGGTGGCATCACCCAGGCCATTGCTGGTAGCTGGAATCGCGTGATAACCATTGGTTTCGCGCTTGCGCCCAACCCGTTTCGGCGCCCGTGCCCGTACCGGTGCCGCTGTCTCCCGCGCTGCAGTTTGCAACCCTTCGACATTGAAATTCAGGGCTTCTTCCGTATGGCTGATCTCGAATTCTGTGTACATGAGCATCTCCCCGTTTAAACCGCGTCCTGCCTGACCAGGTTGCAGGCATCCAGCAGCTCGGTGGTGCTAAAGGGTTTCTTCAGCAGGCATTCCGCCCCAGCTGCCAATATTCGCTGTTCCAGTTCGGGCGTGTGATGGCCGGTCATGGCAATCACTCGAATCCCTGCCGTTTCCGGCTCGGATTTCAGGCGCTTGCAGACCTCCACCCCATCCAGCCCCGGCATCATGATGTCCAGTAACACCAAATGCGGGCGCAGTCGCTGCAACTGGCGACCGGCATCAAAACCGTCGTAAGCCACATCGACCTTCAGGTTGGGGAAACGCTGGCGAAACAGTGCAACAAGAAAGCCGTTGAACTGGCGGTCATCGTCGACCACCAGCAACCGGTCCTGGGCCAGCGCGGACTCGGATTCCATGTCCGCCAACTCCATGCCCATTTCCTCGGCAAAAGCCCGCACCGCTTCCATGGTGAACCGGCGATGACCACCAGCCGTAGTGCGGGCATCAATCAGACCCTTTTGGGCCCACTGCCGCACCGTGACGGGCGCAACCATCAACAGGTTCGCAACTTCGGTCGGTGTCAGATACTTTTTAGCCATGCTTGCTGTTCTATTCTGTTTGCTTGCACTGGACTGAAACAGCAATCGCTCAAAGCGTCTAAAACGGTTAAAGCGATTACGGGGACCAAGTTAATCGGTTTAATCGGTTATCGCTAGTACTTTATAGTTATATAAATATTTATTTATTATTCCATAATGGTCAGGCTGGGCGTCTGCTCAAGGCAGGTACCCTTGGCCGCCATTCGCTGCTATAACAGGCGCCCTTTCAGGACTGACTGACGGATTATGGGCGCAGCGCGACGGTTATTACATATCCCTGGCTACTTTCCCATGCTACGTGGCCGCCTCAAGGATCCGGTGGTGGCCTTTGAAACCTGGGGCCAGCAGAACCCCGGGCGGGATAACGGCGTGCTGGTGTTTACCGGCCTGTCCCCTTCAGCGCACCTGGCCTCATCCCCGGAAGACCCCAGCGCTGGCTGGTGGGAAGACATGGTGGGCCCGGACAAGCCTATAGATACCAACAAGTATTTCGTGATCTGCATCAACTCCCTGGGCAGTTGCTTCGGCTCCACCGGCCCCGCCAGCATTAATCCAGACACAGGCACGCCCTATCGCCTGAGCTTCCCCACCCTCTGCGTGGAAGACATCGCCCGGGCCGGACTGGAGGTGGTGAAATCCTTGGGCATCGAGTCCTTGTACGCCACTGTCGGGCCTTCCATGGGCGGCATGACCGCCCTGGCCTTCTGCATGCTGTTCCCGGAACGCTCTCGGGGACTGCTGAGCATCTCCTCAGCTGCCCGCAGCCTGCCCTTTGCCATTGCCCTGCGCTCTTTGCAGCGGGAAATGATCCGCAAGGATGCCGCCTGGAAACGGGGCCACTACGAATCCGGCAAAGGGCCCATCGGAGGCATGCGCCTGGCGCGCAAACTGGGCATGATCACCTACAGATCGGCCCGGGAATGGGAACAACGCTTCGGCCGGGAGCGCGCCACCGACAAAGGCGGTGATGAGGATCCCTTTGGTATGGATTTTGAGATCGAAGCCTATCTGGAAGCCCATGCCAACAAATTCATTGGCAGCTTTGACGCCAACTGCTACCTGTATCTGTCTCGCGCCATGGATCTGTTTGATGCCGCTGACCACGGTGGCACCCTGGCCAAGGCGCTGGCGCGGCTGCAGCTGGATCGGGCCATGGTGATTGGGGTGGAGACGGATTTTCTGTTTCCCTTGCAGCAGCAGCAGGAGTTGGCGCAGGCCCTGTCAGGGATCGTGGCCGAGGTGGATTTCCGCGCCCTGGCCTCGGTGCAGGGCCATGATTCCTTTCTGGTGGATATGGACAGATTCCGTCCGGCGGTGGCAGATTTCTTTTAGCGTTACGGCAATTCGGGATGCCCTATAGGCCGCCCCTGGGCGGCCTGGGCGCAGCTGCTACAGATCCTCGTCATCCAGGTCCAGGTAATCCAGATCCCGCTGCATGCGTCTTGCCTCCAGCCGAGCCTCAATGGCGCGCCTGATTTCCAGGGAGCGGGCCGCGCGTTCCTTGGGATCCAGCAGCAGACCTTCATCGTCCAGTAGCTCGCCGTCGTCGTCTACCAGATCGTCCAGACTCTCGTCGGAAAGCGACATATCGTATTCGTCCTCACTGTCAGTCGTATCGTCGTCGTCGAATTCAGCACTCATGGCGCAAGACCGTCCCCCGTAACCGTGCCGCCAGCCTCAACCCCAAATAAGGCGCGATTTGTAAGCCGCGCCAGAGTCAGTGTCAAGATAGCTGAAGACGGAACAATCACAAGGTGGGAACGGGTGCACCCGGGGAAGTTGGTGGAGCCAGGCGGGATCGAACCGCCGACCTCTTGCATGCCATGCAAGCGCTCTCCCAGCTGAGCTATGGCCCCGAATCTCAAACCAGCCAGCGGGCCGGTCAGGGAAGGTCGCGAATCTTATTGGTCGTGCTGGTCAGTGTCAACCAGCGTTCGGTAGGCCTTTTCCAAGGTTTTGGCCTGTTTCTTGGAGACGCCGCCGGCGGCCTCCAGGGCATCCCGCAGCCGCACCCGGCTGATGTCGGCACCCAGGATGGCCATGGCATCGAACAGGGGCAAAGCCGCTGGCCGACCGGCGATGCCGATGAACAGAGGGAACAGAAAATCCCGAATCTTCAAGCCCATCCCCGCCGCCAGTTGCTGACAGGCCTTGAACAGGACATCCCGGTCCCAATGGCGCAGGTCATCAAACCGCCAGACGCAAAACTGGAGTATCTGCCGAATGCTGTCCATATCCAGTTGCGGATGGGCAAAGTGGTCCTGGGTAAGTGGCGGTCGATCACCCAACAGGTACGCAGTCATGGGCGCCAGGTCTGCGAAACGCTCGGTGCGCTCCTGCACCAGCGGCACAAGGGGTGCGAGATGTTCGGGATTCAAGGCCCAGGTTTGTACCGCCTGCATAAAATCTGCCGGCGTCAGCTGCCGAATGTACTGGCCGTTGAGCCAGTTTAATTTGGCAGCATCAAACACCGGCCCACCCAGGGAAATGCGGCTGGCATCAAACACTGCCAGCATTTCGGCGAAACTGAAGATCTCCCGTTCATCGGGCATGGACCATCCCATGCGTCCCAGGTAGTTCAACATGGCCTGCGGCAAATAACCCATGCGCCGGTAATAATTGATGCTGGTGGGATTTTTCCGTTTCGACAGCTTGCTCTTATCAGGATTTCGCAGCAGCGGCAGGTGGTACAGCAGCGGCGGCTCCCAGCCAAAGTATTGATACAGCAGCATGTGCTTGGGCACCGAGCTGATCCATTCCTCCCCTCTCAGCACATGGCTGATCTGCATCAGATGATCATCCACCACCACCGCCAGGTGATAGGTGGGGAAGCCGTCGGCTTTCAGCAGCACCTGCATATCCACCTGGGACCAGGGGATTTCGGTATGTCCGCGCAATTCATCCCGGAACTGGCAAACGCCTTCCCGCGGCACACGCATACGGATGACATGGGTTTCCCCGGCCTGAATCCGCGCCGCCACCTCCGTCGGCGCCAGTTGCAGACAATGACCATCATACCCGGGATTCTCACCCCGCTGCTGCTGCTCGGCACGCATGGCATCCAAACGCTGGGGCGTACAAAAACAGGGGAAGGCATGCCCTGCTGCCACCAGCTGCGCCACATGCTGGCGATAAATGTCCAGGCGCTCGCTCTGCCGGTAGGGGCCATGGGGGCCGCCTACATCCGGCCCCTCATCCCAGTGCAGTCCCAACCAGCGCAGGCTGTCAAAAATCATCTGCTCTGATTCCCGGGTGCTGCGCTGCTGATCCGTATCCTCGATACGCAACACGAACTCCCCGCCATGCCGATGGGCAAACAACAGGTTGAACAGTGCGATATAAGCAGTGCCAATATGGGGATCGCCGGTAGGTGATGGTGCGACCCGGGTTCGGACTTTCATCTGGAGCCTCTGTATGACCAAGGGGACATTATACCGGGGCTCCCCTACCGATCAGAAGAAAAACGTGAGGTAAGCCCTAAGCACGGTGGCGGTATAACCGTAAAAACGCTCTTCGCCCACAGGTTCGCCCTTACGCAGATCGCGGAATTCGTCATAGCTGAAGCGAATGAAATCCAGATACAGACTGATTTGGGTAGCCTGTATCTGCGTCACATTGGGTACCTGGAATCTATACTTGGCACCCAGCCCCAGCGCATGGGAATCAAATGCACTGAGGTCCTTGTCTCTGGCCATGAAATTCTGGGCCTGGGCATAGGGGAACAGGTCGCTAAAGAAATCCACCGATGTCTGGCGATAGTAACGGTAGCGGCCTTCAAACAACCACTGTTCACCCCAAGGATGGGAATAATCCAGCTCCACATCAAATGCGCTCATACCCCAGGAATCGTTATAGCGTCGTCCCTGCAACCCCACGGCTGCACGATAGGGCAGGTAATGACGCCCCCGTAAAGCCACGGCCGACGAGGTGCGGGTACGTGGATACACCTCAGATTCATAGCTGTAACCACGGGCAGATCCGTCCTGATAACGCACCTGCCGATAGGGGCTATTGAGAAAACCCTGGTCACTGATCGCCTCATAGGACAAACCCATGACCAGATTGCGCGTCATGACCTGACTCAGTTCCAGGCGATAATTGTGTCGGCGTATTTTTTCTTCAAATTCTGGCGCCCCGCGCTGCCGCACGGTATCCCAGCCAAACGCATAACCGACGCCAAGGGTGGTGAGATCGCCGAAGAAGTCCTGGCTAATACCGATACTGGCCATCTGGCCAGTGTAATCATCCTCTTCGCTGTTAAAGTAGCTCAATCCCACCAGAGTTTTACCGCGCAGGTAATCGACACCCAAGCTGTATTCCTGGCGCTTTTCCTCATAGGCGCTGGCAGTGGTCACTACATCAATGGAAGCGCTGCTGATGATATCGGCGTTGTAATGTCCCCAGACCGAAACGGTTTCCTGGAAGCCCTTTCGCACCAGCACCATAGGGCCAGTCACATCCAAACCACCACCGTCATAGCCGTGGTAGAGAATGTCCACGCGATCCTCCGGCAACATTGCCGCCGACAGCTGCATGCTGGCAAACAGCAACACCAGGCCAAGTGCGCCGCGCAACCTAGTTGCAGCCACAACCGCCTCCGGCCCCACCATCAGCGCCGCGGGCACCTTCACGCACGTCATGCACATGGTGCAGATAGCTTTGCGAGGCGGGCGAGCGATCAAAGCTCATGATGGGATCCGCCAGATTGTTCCGCTCGTAGGGACTTACCCAGGGTTCGGGCTTCCAGCCCGCACAGCCACTCACAAGCAACGCAACCAGCAGGAGCGATGCGAGCCTTGGCGTAATTGATCCAAGGCCCATCCCTTTCAAACTCAATCGCTGCATCTGCATTGCCTCTTAAAAGTGCACGCCAAAACCCAGGGTCAGCTCCAGGTTGTGCATGACCTTACTGGTGCCCAACAGGTCTGATCGGAACATATGGTCGCGCAGGTCGATGCGCA
Source organism: Pseudomonadales bacterium (assembly GCA_050486425.1). Taxonomy (GTDB): domain Bacteria; phylum Pseudomonadota; class Gammaproteobacteria; order Pseudomonadales; family Azotimanducaceae; genus SKXG01. The sequence continues at coordinate 10,438 of JBJHDG010000048.1, forward strand.
ATGCCAACCAGTCCTTCAACACCAGGCGGTAGCCGACACCCGCATTCCAGGTAAAGCGTTCGTCACCGGCAAATTCCGTACTACCGGTTCCGGCAATCAGATAGAAATCCGTCTTGAAGGCATACTTCGAGGCAATGAAGCCTTCGCCCGGCAGCACTGCATAGCCTACTGATAGATTGTAGTAACGCAGGTCACGTTGCTCACTGGTAAGCAGATTGGTGCCGGTAAGGCTCTCGAAGCTCGTATAACCCAGCTCCGATAACGCGTACACGCCTTCCAGAAACAGATTTTCCGTGATCTGGTATTCAAGGCGCACGCCATATACTGCCGCAGCACCAAAATCCTCCACCTGCAGCACGCCGGCAAACAGACCAGCACCAAAATTTGATCGATCCAGCTTGGCGACATCTATATCCCGTCGCTCCGGCTCCCGCACCACCATGGGCTCGGTTTCCAAGGCGTCCAGCGCCTGGGCGTGCGATTGCCAGGGCAGCAGCAGTTGGCATAACGCCAGCAACCACAAGATGCCCCAGCGCCGCATTAGAAAAACAAACTGAAACCTGCTTTCCATTCCTTGATCTCGTCGTTTTCGTCTCTACTGGTAAGCACCAGATTGTGCCTGTATTCCAGGCGCAGCAGGATGCGGCGACTCAGGTAATAATCCACTCCCAGGGCTGCATGGATGATCTCATCATTACGACTAGCGGCCTGAACCACGGTGGTTTGTGGGCTGGTGCGCAGGATACCCGAGCCTATGCCCAAATAGGGTGCTGCCCGCCACTCCGGTATTGGATACATCTGCAAGCCCAGGCTGATGCTGTAGCCATCAGAGTAGTTACCCAGAATTTGAGCCGCGCTCAGCTGCGCTTTGATATTGGGCGTGAACATCAAGCCGATATTACCGGCCAAGATGGCTGCCCCCCCGAAATCACCACCCTGAAATCCCAGCTCCCAG
>JBJHDG010000049.1:0-11377 GCA_050486425.1 Pseudomonadales bacterium
CATGCTGCCAAGGAGCAGCAAGGTTTTGCCGAAGGCCGCATCAAGGAAATCGAGAGCAAACTCGCCGACGCGCAGGTGATTGATGTCACCAAGATCAAGCCTACTGGCAAGGTGATCTTCGGCGTGACGGTCACCCTGATGGACCTGGAAGCAGACGAGCCCAGGCGCTATCAGATTGTGGGTGAGGACGAGTCCGACCTTAAGCTGAACAAGCTGTCGGTGATGTCGCCCCTGGCCCGGGCCCTGATCGGCAAGGAAGTGGGTGACCTGGTGCGGGTGGAAACCCCCAAGGGCACGGTGGAATACGAAATTGAGGCGGTGGAGCACCTGTAACCAGGTGCTTGATAGCGTCAGGTGCCGAAACGCACCAGGTTGGACAACTTCGGGTTTGGGTTCGGATTGGCTTTGTGCAACACGATGATTTTGCCGATGGTCTGCACCAGCTGTGCGTCACAGGCGCTGGCCAGCGCCTGACTCAGTTCGCGACGCGTATCCCGGTCATTCAGGTTGACCTTCACCTTGATCAGTTCATGATCCAGCAGGGCTCTGCTGGTTTCATCGATCAGGGCCTGTGACAGGCCTTTTTCCGCAACTGTGACCACCACTGGCAGGTGATGGGCGATGCGGCGCAGGTCTTTGTTGTCTTTGTAGGTGCTCATGGGCCGGCATTATGGCGAAACGATCCAAATCCAGCCAGCGTTGGCTTGAGCGACAACGTAAAGATCCTTACGTCAAAGCGGCCGCCCGTGAACAACTGGGCTCGCGCGCGCATTTCAAGCTGGAACAACTGAACAAACGCTTCAAATTTCTGCGACCTGGTTTGCGGGTGCTGGAGCTGGGTGCTGCCCCTGGCGGTTGGACGCGCTTTATCCACCAGCAGGTGCCAAATGCCCGCATCATTGCCGTGGACTATCGCAGCATGAGCGTGCCGGCCGGGGTGCAGTTTCTGCAACTGGATATTCATGGCGATGTCTTTCTTGCCGAAGTGGGTGCGCTGGTTGCGGAAGGTCTGGACCTTGTACTTAGCGATATGGCCCCCAACATGAGTGGTATCAAGGTGGCGGACCAGGCCGCGGCCATGGCCTTGGTGGAACTGGCCACGGATGCGGCCTGGCGCTGGTTGAAACCCGGCGGCCATCTGGTGGTCAAGATGTTCCAGGGTGAAGGCACCGATGCCTGGCTGCTGGACTGTCGGCGCCACTTTGAACGTGTGGTGTTGGCAAAGCCTGATGCCTCGCGACAGGAATCCCGTGAGATCTATGGCGTAGCCCTGGGCTATAAGGGCGGCGTTGCGGTTTAGCCCAAGGTGAGAATGCGTCCCGCTGGCGGTGGTTGCCCTGCTGGCACTGTAGTAAGCTGGGCCTCCGCCCGGCACTGAGCAAATGAGGATAAGTCTTTGAACGATATGGGAAAAAATTTGCTGCTCTGGTTGTTCATCGTGGCCGTGCTGCTGGCGATGTTCAACACCTTCAGTGCCAAACCCGTCCAGGAGTCGGTTTCCTACTCGGCGTTCATTGAAGAGGTGAAGTCAGGCCGGGTTGCGGAAGTGGTGATCGATGGCACCCTGATTCGTGGCAAGCGTGTGAGCGGCGACAGTTTCGAGGTGGTGCGGCCGCCGGTGCAGGATCCTCAGTTGATGGATGACCTGCTCGCCAACAATGTCACCGTGGTGGGTGAAAAACCCAGCCAGCAAAGCATTTGGACCCAGCTGCTGATTGCTGCCTTTCCCATTCTGATCATCATTGCGGTGTTCCTGTTTTTTATGCGTCAAATGCAGGGTGGTGCCGGTGGCCGGGGTGGCCCCATGGCCTTTGGCAAGAGCAAGGCGCGCCTGCTGTCGGAAGATCAGATCAAGACCACCTTCGCCGATGTGGCCGGTGTGGATGAAGCCAAGGAAGATGTGCAGGAGCTGGTGGATTTCCTGCGTGATCCCGGCAAGTTCCAACGCCTGGGGGGCCGTATTCCTCGCGGCATCCTGATGGTGGGTCCGCCTGGTACGGGTAAAACGCTGCTGGCGCGCGCCATTGCCGGCGAGGCCCGCGTGCCCTTTTTCACCATTTCCGGCTCCGATTTTGTGGAAATGTTCGTGGGCGTTGGCGCCAGCCGGGTGCGCGACATGTTCGATCAGGCCAAGAAGCAGGCGCCCTGCATCATCTTTATCGACGAAATCGACGCCGTGGGTCGGCACCGGGGTGCGGGCCTGGGCGGTGGCCACGATGAGCGCGAGCAAACCCTGAACCAGCTGCTGGTGGAAATGGACGGCTTCGAGGGCAATGACGGCGTGATTGTGATTGCCTCCACCAACCGTCCGGATGTACTGGACCCGGCGCTGCTGCGGCCAGGCCGCTTCGACCGGCAGGTGGTGGTGGGGTTGCCCGATATCCGCGGCCGGGAACAAGTGTTGAAAGTGCACATGCGCAAGGTGCCGGTGGCTGATGATGTGGATGCAGCGGTCATTGCCCGCGGCACGCCTGGTTTCTCCGGTGCCGATCTGGCGAACCTGGTAAATGAGGCCGCGCTGTTCGCCGCCCGGCTGGGTAAGCGTCTCGTGTCAATGGCGGAATTCGACAAGGCCAAGGACAAGATCATGATGGGCGCCGAGCGCCGCAGCATGGTGATGTCGGAAAAAGAGAAGCGCACCACCGCCTATCACGAAGCCGGCCACGCCATTGTGGGCTTGTCGGTACCTGAGCATGATCCGGTGTACAAGGTCACCATCATGCCGCGAGGTCGCGCTCTGGGTGTAACCATGTTCCTGCCTGAGGCCGACCGCTACAGTCACAGCCGACAATTTCTGCTCAGCAATATCTGTTCACTGTTCGGTGGCCGCATTGCTGAGGAAATGATCTTGGGTGCCGATGGCATCACTACCGGTGCTTCCAATGACATCGAGCGTGCCACCCGCCTGGCCCGCAACATGGTCACCAAATGGGGCCTGTCGGAGAAACTCGGGCCGCTGAAATATGACGAGGATGATGGTGAGGTATTCCTGGGCATGTCGGCTGGCAGCAAGCATACCAGCGGTGTGTCGGCGGAGACGGCGCGCCTGATCGACGAGGAAGTGCGCCGCATCATCGATGACTGCTATACCCGCGCCAAGCGCATCCTCGAAGAGAACCGCGACAAGCTGGACAACATGGCCGAGGCCCTGGTGGAGTATGAAACCCTGAACACCGACCAGATCCAGGACATCATGGCCGGCGCCAAACCCAGAGCGCCGTCGGATCCCGGTGCCGGTCCCAAGGTCAGCAAGCCACAGGATGATACCGGGCCGGCGCCAAGCGTTGGCGGGCCTGCTGAAGAGCACTAAGCTGCCCGCCATGGAGCCGCTGCAAGTGCGCTGTGGTAAGCGCACACTTTCTCTGCAAGAGCCGCAAATCATGGGCGTCATCAATATGACGCCCGATTCTTTTTCGGACGGTGCACGCTACCTGCAGCATGGGCGCTGGGACCTGGGTCTGGTGACCGAGGTGGCCTTGGCCATGCACGAAGCGGGTGCGGCCATCCTGGACGTGGGTGGTGAGTCCACCCGGCCGGGCGCCGCCCAGGTGTCTGCGGCCGAGGAACTGGCCCGGGTCATGCCGGTGATTGAAACTCTGGTGGCGCTGGATTTGCTGGTCTCCGTGGATACCAGCAAGCCGGCAGTGGCGCAGGCGGCGCTGGCGGCCGGTGCCGGGCTGCTCAATGATGTGCAGGCGTTGCAGGCACCGGGCATGTTGGCGGTGGCGGCGGCCAGCGATGCTGCCATCTGCTTGATGCATATGCAGGGTGAGCCGCGCACCATGCAGCAGGCGCCCCAGTATCAGCATGTGGTGACCGAGGTCAGAGACTTCCTCGCCCGGCGCGTTCAGGCTTGCGTAGCCGCGGGCATTGCGCCGGAGCGGTTGCTGCTGGACCCCGGCTTTGGCTTTGGCAAAACCCTGGCACACAACCTGGAACTGTTGCGCGGGTTGCGGGCGTTGACCGCGTTGCAGTTGCCGCTCCTGGTGGGGATGTCGCGCAAGTCCATGCTCGGCGCCATTACTGGGCGCGACGTGCAGGAGCGACAGGCGGCGGGTGTGGCGGCGGCACTGTTGGCGGTGCAGCAGGGCGCGCGCATTATTCGCACCCATGATGTGGCGGCCACCAGAGACGCAATAAGGGTTTGGCAGGCCGTGCAGCAGCCGGCGCAGCCCACCCAGGACTGATGCCAAGCAGGCAAGGGAGTAAGTATGGAAAGACAGTACTTTGGCACTGATGGCATCCGCGGCCGGGTGGGCACTGCGCCCATTACCCCGGATTTCTGTTTGCAGTTGGGCTGGGCTGCCGGGCGCGTGTTTGCCAATGGCGGTCGCCGGCGCATCCTGATCGGCAAGGACACGCGCATATCCGGCTATATGCTGGAATCCGTGCTGGAGGCTGGCCTGGCCTCGGCGGGCGTGGACGTGCGCTTGCTGGGGCCCATGCCGACACCGGCGGTGGCTTATCTCACCCGCACCTTGCGGGCAGATGCGGGTATCGTCATCAGCGCCTCCCACAACCCCTTCTACGATAACGGCATCAAGTTCTTCGACAGCAGTGGCAACAAGCTGGCGGATGAGATGGAGCTGGCCATCGAAGCGGAGCTGGCCAAACCCTTGCGTTGTGTGGAGTCTGAGCGAATCGGCAAGGCCAAGCGGATCGAGGACGCGCGCGGCCGCTATATCGAGTTCTGCAAGGCCACGGTGGATCGGGGCTTCCGCCTGAGCGGGCTGAAGATCGTGCTGGACTGCGCCCATGGCGCCACCTATGACGTGGCGCCCGGGGTATTTGCCGAGTTGGGGGCGGATATCAGCACCATTGGCACCGACCCCGATGGCTTCAATATCAATGCGGACTGTGGCTCCACCCATCCGCAGCAGTTGCAGGCGGCCGTGCTGGCAGCGGGAGCGGACCTGGGCATTGCCTTTGATGGTGACGGTGACCGGGTGCTGCTGGTGGATGAAACCGGTGCCGTGCTGGACGGGGACGAGCTGCTGTTCATCATTGCCCGGCATCGCGCGGCCCAGGGTTCATTGCAGGGCGGCGTGGTGGGCACGCTGATGTCGAACCTGGGGCTGGAGCAGGCCCTGGTCCGGCTGGGGGTGCCCTTCAGTCGCGCCCGGGTTGGCGACCGCTATGTGCTGGAAGCGTTGCGGGCGCAGGGTTGGTGGCTGGGCGGTGAATCCTCCGGCCATATCGTCTGCCTGGATCTGAACACTACCGGGGATGGCATTGTTTCCGCCTTGCAGGTGTTGCTGGCCTTGCAGGCATCAGGTCAGCCGCTGTCCGTGCTGCGCCAGGGCATGACCAAGCTGCCGCAAACTATGATCAATGTGGCGGCGCCGCGACCGGCGCAGCTGGTGGGGCAGCCGGTGGTGTCCCAGGCACTGGCAGCAGCCGAGGCGGACTTGGCGGGGAAGGGTCGGGTATTGCTGCGGCCCTCAGGCACCGAGCCCCTGGTGCGGGTCATGGTGGAGGGTGAGGATGCGGCCCAGGTGGCGGCGGTCGCCAGGGCCCTGGCCGACCAGGTGGCGGAGCTGGCCAACGCTTAAGGCCCCGGCGCAGCCTGAGGGCGCAGCGCAGATTGTGTACACCCAGCCTCTTGTTTAAGATGGCCGGCCTTTGCACAGGGGGCTGGTTTTGCGGCGCACACTGGTAGCAGCGAATTGGAAGATGCATGGTGCCAGTGCCACCAATGCCGCCCTGGTTGCCAGCATCCTGCCGCAGGTACCCGCTGCTGTTGATGTACTGTTGCTGCCGCCGGCACTCTATCTGTCCCAGGTGTTGAACCTGTGTCGGGGCTCGCGGGTGGCGGTGGGGGCGCAGCAGATTCATCCGGCAGCGGCCGGCGCCTATACCGGCGAGATCAGTGCGGAGATGGTGCGTGATCTGGGTGCCAGCCATGTCCTGGTGGGGCATTCTGAGCGGCGTCAGCTGTTTGCTGAGGATGACGCCCAGGTGGCGGCACGCTTTGTGGCTGCGCAGCGGGCTGGGTTGGTGCCCATCCTCTGTGTCGGGGAAACCTTGCAGCAGCGCGAGCAGGGTCAGGCCGAAGCCGCCGTGCGGTCGCAGTTGGATGCGGTGTTGCAGCAGGCGGGTATTCAAGCCTTTGCCCAGGCGCTGGTGGCCTATGAGCCGGTGTGGGCCATTGGCACGGGCCGCACCGCAGCGCCGGCAGATGCCCAGGCCATGCACGCGTTGATCCGGGCCCGTTTGGCGGCCCTGGATACAGGCATTGCTGACCAGGTGCTGCTGCTCTATGGCGGCAGTGTTACCGACGCCAATGCCGCCGGGCTGTTTGCCTGTGCTGATGTGGATGGTGCGCTGGTGGGTGGCGCCTCCCTGGATGCGGAAAAATTTGCGGGAATTTTGCAGGCGGCCCAGGCCAAGTCCCAGACCTGACAGGCCCTCTGAACGGAGATGACGAGCGATGACGACTTTTGAAACCATCCTGCTGATTCTGCTGGTGCTGAATGCGTTCGCACTGGGGGTTTTGGTGCTGATCCAGCAGGGCAAGGGCGCCGATGTGGGCGCGGCCTTTGGCAGCGGCTCCTCCAGCACCATGTTTGGCGGCCGTGGCCCAGGCTCGTTCCTGGTCAAGGCCACCACCATGCTGGCGGTGGGGTTCTTCGCCATTACCCTGGGGCTCGCCTACATTGCTTCCGACCGGGCGGCGGCGTTGCAACAGGACCTGGGCATCCCCAGTGTTGATGTACCCGGCCTGCCGGCCGACAATGGCCGTGATTCGGGCTTCCCCGATGTGCCCAGACTCTGAACGCTTGTGATCTATGAAGGCCGAAGTGGTGAAACTGGTAGACACGCTACCTTGAGGGGGTAGTGGGCTTATGCCCGTGGAGGTTCGAGTCCTCTCTTCGGCACCAATTCCTTGTTTTTCCAGTCTTTCGGGCCAACTGCCTTGGTTGACCCTGGGGATGGCGGCCCCTATAATCCGCCTCCTGTTGATGCGGGGTGGAGCAGTCTGGTAGCTCGTCGGGCTCATAACCCGAAGGTCGTGGGTTCAAATCCTGCCCCCGCTACCACTTTTGGAAGAGCCCCGTTGCGGGGCTTTTTAGTAGGTACGTCAGGCCAACCGTAGCCTGGCGGTGCTTCTCAAAATGGGCGTCAGCCCATTTTTTGTTTGTGCATCCGCCAGCTGGGCTGCCCTGGATGCGAGATTGAGTGAATAGCAAAGAGAAGCAACTGGAAAATCTGATTGCACCCACGGTCACAGCCCTGGGGTGCGAGCTATGGGGTCTGGAATACATGGCCCAGGGCCGGCGTTCATTGCTGCGCATTTATATCGAGCGCGCAGACGGTGTCTCCGTCGAAGACTGTGAACGGGTCAGCCGGCAGGTGAGTGGACTGCTGGATGTAGAAGATCCCATCAAGACCAACTACACCCTGGAAGTTTCCTCACCCGGTTTGGACCGATTGCTGTTTCGCGCCGAACAGTATCAGCGCTATCTGGGCGAAACCCTGGATGTGCGGCTGAACTTTCCGTTTGAAGGGCGGCGCAAGTTTGTCGGCCAACTGGCCGGGTTGGAAGAAGGTGATGTGGTCCTGCGTGTGGACGACACTGAATATCTGCTGCCGCTGGAGAACATCCAGCGTGCGCGTATTGTGCCAACGTTTGAGTAGAGCGTTATGAGTAAAGAAATTCTGTTGGTTGTGGATTCCGTTTCGCACGAAAAGGGCGTTCCCAAGGATGTGATCTTTGGTGCGCTGGAAGCGGCGTTGGCCATGGCGACCAAGAAAAAATATGAAGAAGGTGCGGAGTTCCGCGTTGCCATCGATCGTAGTACGGGTAACTACGACACCTACCGGTGCTGGCAGGTGGTGGATGTTGATGAAGTGGAAGAATTCAATCCGGCGGCGCAGTTGTCGCTGGCGGATGCGCAGGCCAAGGATCCCGCTTCGCAGCTGGGCGCTGTTTACGAGGAGAAAGTACCCTCGGTTGAGTTTGGTCGTATTGCGGCCCAGACCGCCAAGCAGGTAATCGTACAAAAAGTGCGCGAAGCTGAGCGTGCGCAGGTGGTCGAAGCTTTCCTGCCGCGCGTGGGTGAACTCGTCAACGGTACGGTGAAAAAGGTAACCCGGGATTCGGTCATCGTGGATCTGGGTAATAACGCCGAGGCGTTGCTGTCGCGGGAGCATCTGATTCCGCGAGAAACTTTCCGCGTGAGTGATCGTCTGCGCGCCCTGCTGGTGGAAGTGCGCCCGGATGCGCGTGGGCCACAGCTGATGCTGAGCCGAACCTCACCGAAAATGCTGGTGGAATTATTCAAGCTGGAAGTGCCGGAAGTGGCAGAACAGGTGATCGAGATTCGTGGCGCGGCCCGGGACCCGGGTTCCCGGGCCAAAATCGCCGTGAAGACCAACGATGGCCGCATTGATCCGGTGGGTGCCTGTGTGGGCATGCGTGGTTCGCGGGTACAGGCGGTGTCCGGTGAGCTCTCCGGTGAACGCATCGATATTGTGCTTTGGGACGACAACCCGGCACAGCTGGTGATCAATGCCATGGCGCCGGCAGAGGTGGCATCCATTGTTATGGATGAGGACGCGCACGCCATGGATATCGCCGTTGGTGCCGACAATCTGGCGCAGGCCATAGGCCGTGGCGGTCAGAATGTGCGCCTCGCGAGCGAATTAACCGGCTGGACGCTGAACATCATGACGGAAGAGGATGCGCAGGCGAAGCAGGAAGAAGAAGCTGGCAAGTACATTGAAGAATTCATGGCCGCACTGGAAGTGGATGAAGATGTGGCTGGCGTGTTGGTGGAAGAAGGCTTTACCACCCTGGAAGAAGTGGCCTATGTGCCGCTGGAGGAATTGCTGGCCGTGGAAGGTTTTGACGAAGAGATCGTGCAGGAACTGCGTGAGCGCGCCAAAGACGCCTTGTTGACCAAGGCTATTGCCAGCGAAGAACAATTGGGTGCGGTGGCGCCTCAGGATGATCTGCTGGCACTGGAAGGTATGACCAGAGAGCTGGCACAGAAGCTGGCGGCGGCAGGTATTGTCAGCCGCGAAGATTTGGCAGAGCTGGCAGTGCCTGATCTGCAGGATGTGGATGCAAGCATGGAAGATGCCCAGGCCGCGGAGTTGATTATGAAGGCCAGGGCACACTGGTTTGAAACCTCGGAGCAGGAACAGGGTTGAAACCACCTGACGGGGTGAACAACGGAGAAACGCATGGCTGAGGTTACAGTAAATCAACTCGCAGAAACTGTCGGCGCGCCGGTAGAGCGGCTGCTGAAACAGATGCAGGAGGCGGGTCTGCCTCATGCGGCGGGTGAGGACCTGGTTTCTGAGGAGCAGAAGCAGGCCCTGCTGGCGCATCTCAAATCCAATCGTGGTGATGCGGATGTCGCGCCACGCAAGATTACCCTGAAACGGAAATCGGTCAGTACACTGAAAACTGGCCAGGGTAAGGGCCGCACCGTAGCGGTGGAAGTGCGCCGTAAGCGTACTTACGTCAAGCGCGAGGAGACGCCGGAGCCGGAAGCGCCGTTGGCTGAGGAAGCCGAGGTGCTGGAGCTGGCCGCTGCGGGGCAGGCAGAAGCCGCGCCGGAAGTGAAAGTGGCCAAGCGCAAGGTGCAGTCGCAGTTTGCCCTGGAAGCCGAACGCATTCGCGAAGACGAGCAGGCGCGCAAGCAGGCCGAGGAAGAGGATCGTCGCAAGGAAGCTGAACGCAAGGCTGAAGAGGAGCGGCGGCAGGAAGCCCTGCGCCAGGAAGCCGAAGCGCGCACGGCCCGAGAGGCCGCCGAGAAGGAAGCAAAGGCCAAGCCGCGGAAGGAAAAAGAAAAACCTGCTGAGGACCCGGCGGAAGCTGCGGTGCGCGCCCAGGCGGAAGCGCGGGCGGCGGAGCGCGGTGGTCCGAAGCGGGCCGGCAAGGATAAAGGCAAGCGCCGCGATGAGGATTTCGCCGATGATCGTCGTGGTCGGCGCGAGCTGTCATTGAAACCTGATGTGCGTCGGCACAAAAAACGCAACCTGGAGCAACAGGGTGGCGGTTTTGAACGGCCGCAGGAACAGGTGCAGCGCACGGTGGAGATTCCGGATGCCATCACCGTGGGTGAGCTCGCCCAGCGCATGAGCGTGAAAGCCAGTTCCCTGATCAAGAGCCTGATGTCCATGGGCATCATGGCCACCATCAACCAGGTGATTGACCAGGATACTGCGGTGCTGGTGGTGGAAGAGCTGGGTCATAACCCCAAAACCATCAGCCATGACGCGATTGAACATGCTTTGAAGCAGTCGTTGGATGTTGAGGGCGATCGCGCGTCAAGGTCGCCGGTGGTAACCGTGATGGGTCACGTTGACCACGGTAAGACCTCCCTGCTGGACTACATTCGCAAGACCAAGGTCGCCAGTGGTGAGGCAGGTGGTATCACCCAGCACATTGGTGCTTATCATGTGGAATTGCCCCATGGTGCTATCACCTTCCTGGATACACCTGGCCATGCCGCATTTACCGCCATGCGGGCGCGGGGCGCCAATGTCACGGATATCGTGATTCTGGTGGTGGCCGCTGACGATGGCGTGATGCCGCAAACCGAAGAAGCCATCCAGCATGCCAAGGCGGCGGGTGTGCCCATTGTGGTGGCGGTGAACAAGATTGATAAGGAAGGCGCTGATCCGGATCGGGTCAAAAACGAACTTGCTGCCAAGGATGTAATTCCCGATTCCTGGGGCGGCGATACCCAGTTTGTGCATGTGTCTGCGCTCACCGGGGAAGGCGTTGATCAGTTGCTTGAGGCCGTGGTGCTGCAGGCCGAGTTACTGGAGCTGAGTGCGGTGGCGGATGCACCCGCCCGGGGTGTGGTGGTGGAGTCCAGTTTGGACCGTGGCCGCGGCTCTGTGGCCACGATGCTGGTACAGAACGGTACCCTGCGCAAGGGCGACGTCATCATTGCCGGTGAATACTTTGGACGTGTGCGCGCCATGATCAATGATCGTGGTGAGCAAGTGGAATCTGCGGGTCCCTCCACGCCGGTGGAGGTGCTGGGTTTATCCGGCACGCCGGATGCAGGTGATGATTTCTCGGTGGTTGCTGATGAACGCAAGGCGCGAGAACTGTCCCAGTTCCGCCAAAGCAAGAGCAGTGAGCAGCGCCTGGCCATGCAGCAGGCGGCCAAAATAGAAAACATGTTTGCCAATATGCAGGCGGGTGGTAAGCGACTGCTGCATCTGGTGATCAAGGCGGATGTGCGTGGGTCGCTGGAAGCCATTGTGCATGCCGTCAATGAATTCAAGACGGATGAGGTCGGCGTCGTGGTGGTGGGATCTGGCGTGGGCGGTATTTCCGAATCCGATGCCAACCTGGCGGTTACCTCCAAGGCCATGATGATCGGCTTTAATGTGCGGGCCGATGCCACAG
>JBJHDG010000050.1:0-11369 GCA_050486425.1 Pseudomonadales bacterium
GGGTCAGAATAACCGGGGCACGAAATGCCAGGGACAAATCAGATTCCAGCGCTTCCAAGACTTCATTGCGACCGGCAAAGCTGGTCTGGGCGAAGGAGTTCAGATATAGCTTGAGGGACTTGCTCTCCACCATATGGGTCGAACTGGCCGGCGCCTGCACCTGCAGCACACCCAACTGCGGCTTGCCTTTGGGATTGAGCCAGGAGAACTCATAGCAACTCCATATGTCCTCCCCCAAAAACGGCAACTGGGCACCAATGCCAATGGCACTGCGGTTCTCCGCCCGGGCAAGCGAACGCAGTAACGACGGGGTGTAGGTATCCGGGTAGGTGCTGACCTTGCCCAGGGGCAGGTCATGATCTGCGGGCGCTGCCATGGCGTGTCACTCATGCTGTCCAGCAGTCCACAGCCTACCACAGCCTGGATCCTGATACCTGTTGCCAGCCGCTGTGGGCCGGCCTAGAGTGGCCACTCCCACTGATCGGAACAATTTGCATGCTGCGCCTGAATACCGACGTGGACGAGCGCGCCTTGGCCGCGGCAGCCCATGCCCAAGGCCGGGAGTATGTGCTGCGCCTGGTTCAGCTCTTGGTGCTCTACGGTGATGAACCCCAGCTGTTGGAAGATTGTGCCGACCTGCTGTTGGCAGAACTGGAGCGCCGTGCTGGCGTGGATCAGCCCGTCTAGATGCTGGCGCTGATACACAGCCTGACCACAGGCTTTGCCGCCCTGGCTTGGGGACCTTGGCTGCTGGCGCTGCTGCTGGGTGGTGGCGCCTACTTCCTGCTGTATTCCCGGCTGGTTCCTTTCCAGCATCTGCCCCACAGCATCGCCCTGCTCCGTGGCCGCTACAGCAGTGCCGCTGATCCTGGCCAGATCAGCCATTTCCAGACTTTGAGTGCCGCCATGTCCGGCACCATCGGCATTGGCAATATTGCTGGTGTTGCCCTGGCCATCTACCTGGCAGGACCAGGGGCCATTTTTTGGATGTGGATGACTGCCATCCTGGGTATCGCCACCAAGTTTTTCACCTGCGCCCTGGCGGTGATGTACCGCAGCCGTGGCGACGATGGTGAGCTGCACGGCGGCCCCATGTTCGTGATCAAGGAAGCATTGCCCAAACGCTGGCATTTTCTTGCTTATGGTTTCGCTGTGGTGGGCCTGATCGGTTGCCTGCCGGCATTTCAGGCCAACCAGCTGGTACAAATACTGCGCGACCTGGTGGTGATCCCCAGCGGCTGGATGGCAGTGGATGCGGATCCGTTGCCATTCAACTTTGGTGCCGGGCTGGTACTGGCCGGCATCGTCAGCATGGTGATCTTTGGTGGCATCAAGCGCATTGCCCGGGTAGCCAGCGCCCTGGTGCCTGTTATGACGCTACTCTATGTGGGCGCTGCGCTGGTGGCGCTGGTACAGCATCTGGAGCAGATTCCGGGCCTGCTGGCATTGATTGTGCGGGATGCCTTCACCGGCGAAGCCGTTGCCGGCGGCGCCTTGCTCACAGTGATTCTGGTGGGTGTGCAACGTGGCGCCTATTCCAACGAAGCCGGCATGGGTACGGAATCCATGGCCCATGGCGCCGTGCGCACCAGCGAACCCATCCGCGAGGGCTTGGTAGCCATGCTGGGCCCCATTCTGGATACCCTGATTATCTGCACCGCCACCGCGCTGATGATCCTGCTATCTGGTGTTTGGCTCACCACTGACGATAACGGCGTTACCCTCACCGCCAGCGCGTTCAGCACCTTGCTGGGTCCTGCCGGCACTCTGATCATTTTCATCTGTGTGATCAGCTTCGCCACCACCACCATGCTGACCTATTCGTACTATGGCAGCAAATGCTTTGGCTTTTTGTTCGGCATGAGGCATCAGCACTGGTATCGGTTGTTTTACGTGAGCATGATCGTGCTTGCCGCCATGATCTCTCTGGAAGCAGCGGTAAGCCTGATTGACGGCGCTTACGCACTGATGGCCATACCCACCATGGTATCGGCACTACTACTGGCACCCAAGGTAAAAGCTGCCGCTCTGGTTTATTTCGCCAAGCTCAGTGCGGACGCTACTCCTCGGTAACCCGATACATCAAATCCACACCAGGCGATTCAGAGGCAGTGGCCTCCAGGCTCATGCGATCGGTAAGCTGATAGCGCAGCATAAGTGCACTGAGCCCAAGAAAAGCCTGGTAGCTGTATCTCATATACAAACGCTCGCTAACCCGTTTGCCGGCGATCAGCGTCAAGTCATCGCTGGCGCCGGCCACCGCTGACAGTTCATCCAGGCCGATGGCACCACGCACTTCGTCGATCAGCGGTGCCGCCTGGCGCAACCCCAAGGCTACCGCAGCGCCTAACAACTGATCACCTTCTGCCTCTGTGCCTTCCATCAAGGGCCGTCCAAACATCAAATAGGACAGTGCATTGGCTTCCGACATGGGTGGTTCAGAAAACAAGGTGCTCTGTAAATTCTGCAACTCACCGCTGATATGAATGCCCACAGTAATATCCCCTTCGGCGCGCTCGATGCGGCGCACAGCTCGCGCACTGACAAAGGGATTATCTGGTGGCCCAGCAAAGGTCAGGTTGCCAGACTCAATATTGAAACTTAATCCCAACGCCGAAAACGCTCCCTCGGGGGTTTCCACACGTCCATGTAGCGCCGTGGTGCCATCCCGCCCCCGTTGCAGGTGCAAATCACCCTGCATGCGGGTACGCAGGCCAAAACCCTCCAGGCGGACATCATCCAACAGGGATAATTGCAGATTCACCGCCAAGCGAGTGCGCTGCTCAGTAGCCGTTTCAGCACCCAGGATTACTACATCAGTGCTGCGCGCCACCGCCCCCTGAGGTAATTCCGCCACGCGCAGGCGTGCCCTGGGAATCCGAATTTCACCCTGCAGACTGGCCTCATGGGCCTGCCAGCGCAGCGCCAGCTCGGGCGCCACGGTAATTTCCGCATCCGGCATCCGTACTCGCAGGTCGCTGCCCGAAAGCGCCAGCGCCAATTGCCGCTGTGGCGATAAAGGCTCCAGCACCTGCCCCTGAATCTGCAAGCTGCCGCGACCACTGCGGGCTTGACCACTAAGCTCAAGACGTTGGGCATCGCTGAATGCAGCCTGTAACGTCAACGCTTCCAGCTCCAGATAGGGATCCATCCAAACCAGGCGACCGTCGGTAAAATTGAGTTCGCCCCGCACTTCCGGCGCCATCCTTGTACCCGTCAGGTCCAGATGGCCGGCGAGTGCGCCATCAAAGCTGGTCAGCTTCTCCGATAGGCTCGCGATAAATGCGGTTTCTGGCAACGCCAGCTGTACCCGCCCACTCAGCTCGCCAACATCGAATATATCGGCGACCTGCAGCTGCAAGTCGAAAATGCGTTGTTCGGCCAGATCCGCGTACAGGGTCATCTGGAATTGCTGATCACGCAGTGCAATCTGGCCTACGAGATCCGGTAACACCACCGCACCTTCGGTATCATCCACGGCGAAGCCAAGAAAACGCAGGTCCCGGGTTTGAAAACTCAGGCTTGCCTGCACATCCGGCAGCGTCCCAGCGAGCTGCCAACGGCCATGCAAATCGCCGGCGAATTCTGGCAACTCCTGGGTAAACAACTGCAGCAATGCCAAGGGCACGCCCACCACTTCACCGGCTGACTGCCAATAGCCATCCTGCTGGGAAAGTTCTTCAATACAAAGTTGGCCCTGATTGCCATCACGCAACCAGCAGTGGGCACTTAGGCGCAGCTGTGTGGGCGTCATCTGCAGCAACAACTGCTGATCCAACGCCCAATCTCCGTAGCCGGTCACCAATCGAGCGCCGGGCTCCACTTGCAACTGCCAGTCTTCCTGATCGCGACGAATTTCCGCTGCCAGACTGGACGGCGCCAGATCAAACAGGCCAGCGGCGAAACTGATCGCCGCCTGCCGATCATCGCCCAGCACCTGTAACTCCAGATCAGTCAGCACCAGAGCCGGCATTTCCAGACGCTGCGCCTGCAGCAACAATCCAAGTTCCACAGCATCGTCGCCATTGGCCGAGGTGGTTGGTTGTAGCTGACCTTGCACACTAAGATTCTCTGCCATCAAGGCCTGCCACTGCAGCGCTTGCGCATACAGGTCGGCATGTAGCAACAAGGCCGATCTACTGCCAACAATTTCCAGTGTGCCCCGCAGATCACCGCCCAATGTCGGCAACAATGCCGGCGCCAAAGTGTCCAGATCCGGCATCTGCACCTGGAGCTGGACCTGCACTTGTTCCTGCTGCCAGCTGCCCCTGCCGCGAATTTCATTGTCGCCGGTACGCAGGTGAAAGCCGGTACTGGACCAAGTCCCTTCGCGAAACTGGAGCGCACCACTGGCGGCGAAATCGGTCTGATCCAAACGCCCGGCAAACCGCGCGACGGCAGCTTCCAGTGCTTGCTCCTGCCAATGCACATGAGCGTCCAGGTCCAAAACGCCGCGCATACCCACCAGAGCGGGGTCCAGGCTGCGCCCGGTTACTGCCATATCCAGCGCCAAGGCCGGCGACCAGGCCAGATTTCCCACCAATGCCAGCTGTCCATGGCCGGACATCAACTGTAACGGCGTCAGTTGCAGACCCTGGGAATCCCCCACCAATTGCATGGCAAGAGTTCCCAGTAGCGGCTCAGCCTCAGCGCTGTCCAGCCAGGGCTGCACCGCAATTTCCGCCTCCAGCGTGCCCGTGTAATCCTCGATACTTCCCTGCAACTGTGTGGCAACCGCCCGTAGCTGCAGGTTCTGCCAGGCAAATTCTTCTACTTGCAGTGCCAGGGTAAATCCAGGCGCTGGCGCCAACAGATCCAGTTCAGCCTGCAACTCAGCCCGGTTCGGCTGTGCCAGTTGCACGGTTACCGACAGCTCACTCAAATCTCCGGCTACATCCAATGTGCCAACCGCTGTTGGCAACTCCTCCACCACCAATGAACTGAAATCCAGCCTTCCGGATAATGGCAGGTCGCGCCCGGTCTGTGCCGATAGCTGACCAGATATCTGATAGGCATCGGCATGCAATTGCAGATGGGTCAGTGCCAGCGCGTTGCGGTCATAGTGCAAACTGGTTGTGATGGCAGGCAACCAGGCACTGGGCACCTGGTTGATATCCAGGTTACCCAGCTGCAACCGCTCAATCACCAACGTCACGGGCGCGGCCGGTAACTGAATTTGCAGCCTGTCCATGCGTGGTGCTGCTGCCGAATCCGGCTGTGGATGCACCTGAATCTGCAGTGCGTCCAAGGTCAGATTGCGCACCAGGAGCTGATCTCGGGTTATCGACCGCCACCAATTCACGTCCAGCAACAAATTCCTGCCGGTGACATCCAGCTGCTCATTATGGAAACGAAAACGCCCTACTCGCAGCTCCCGCGCCAAGCTGCCTTGCAGATCCTCCAGCACCAGCGGCTGCTTACTGAGCGCCACTGCCGTGTGTAAAAGCCAATGACTGCCCCGCTCCGTGGCCACCAACGTGGCGAACAGGCTTACCCCAAACAGGGTAAGCAGCATCAGGATGGCCAAAGGCCAACCGATGTAACCAGGACGGAACTTCACAGGTCAGGCCCCAGGCTGATGTGCAAACGCCAACTGCGTCCGGGGTCATCCAGCGGATGCGCCACATCCACCCGAAGTGGGCCGATGGGGGAATACCAGCGCAGCCCCATACCCACACCGGCATAGAATTCCGGCTCATAACTGTAAGCACTGCCAATGTCATAGAACAGCGCCCAGGACCAATTACGCAGAATGCGGAAATCCAGTTCCGCCGAAGCCGTGAGCAGATGACTGCCACCGATGACTTCACCGTCCTGTTCTGGCCCCAAGGACTTATAGGCGTAGCCACGAATACTGTTATCGCCACCCGCAAAAAACCGCACCGATGCGGGCAAATCGGTAAATTCATCTTTCCAGGTACCCGCCACCTCCGCCCGTAATAACAACCGATGTCCAAACAACAGTGGCTGCACCAGCCGCCCGCCAATTCGTCCTTGGATAAAATCCGTGTCCGAACCCAGATATTCGGTGGCACCGCGCACTTCTCCAGTCAGCCGCAGGCCCTGCATGGGGCGAGCCCCGGTGTCCCCCCAGGCACGCGTCAGGTTTTTACCCAGAATGAGCAGGCGGCTGAAGCCGGAATCACTGGCCACATCAAAATCTTCCAGGCGCAGGTCAATAAAATCCGTTTCCAACCACTGGCGCCTGGCATAGGTATGGCGCACACCGGTGCGAAACAGCAGACTGGTCGCCGTATCCGTGGCCTCCCGACCAAAGCCGGCATCCAGAATCAACCAGTCGTTCAATGGATTGCGCCGTGGCATGCGATACATGCCGTCCACCGACTGCTGCACTTCTGACAGGAACAGGCGGGCCTCACTGCGATGGCCGCGATCGTTATGCCGCCGCACATGGGTGTCGGCGCGCAACCGAGGCCCTGTGTCGGTGGCGTAGCCAGCACCCACCGCATAGGTGCGCTTGCGGTCCGGTACGTGCAGCTGAACCTGGACAGGAATCACCCCGGCTTCTGCCAATTCAGGATTTGCGTCGACTTGCACGCTGGTGAAATAGCTGCTATCCGCCAGGTTACGTCTGAGCCTACCCAGCAAACGAGCATCATAGGGATCACCTTCGGTGAAGGGCACATAGGCATCCAGCAACCGCCGCTGCAGTGGCTCCATGTTGAAACTCAAGGCGCCGAAGCGATAGCGCTCACCGCTACTAAAGTGCAGCCGGATGCTTGCAGATCGGGTGGCAAGATCAACCTGTACCTGACTTTCCAGGTAGCTGGCATCGAAGTAACCCAACTCGTAGGCCAGCTCCAGCAAGCGCACTTTCAGGCTTTCGTAGGCCCCATGGTTGAGCTGCGTCGATTCCAGGCTGCGCAACTCACGCTGCCATGCCACCACGCTGGGCTCGGCAGCAAGCGGCCCTTCCAGCGTCAGCGCCAGCTCACTCACCCGTACAGGTTGCCCGAGCCTGATGTCAAAGGTTGCGTGCCAGCATTGTTCCGGCACCAGCTGCAGGTCCTGCTGGATTTGCACCTCGTAATAGCCCAGCGGCTCCAGTGCCTGACGAATCTCCTGCGCTGCACTGCTGTAGCGCCAGCGCACCAACCACAAGGGCGCATCACAGCCCAATTGCGCCAAATTCAGGTAGGCCAACACGTTGGCTCTGGGTTCGCCATTGATACCACGCACTTCCACCTGCGCCGATACCGGCCCCACCAGCAGGCACAGACAAATTGCAGGCCACAGGCCGCGCAGCTTGGGCATGGATTTACAACTGATCGAGTCGCTCCAGCAGCGCCTGGGAGATGGCCTGCCGTGACCGCTTGCGGGTGGTGGCAAATGCCACCAGGTCCAGGCCCCAGAAAGATGCCAGAGCAGTGTCCAAGGCTGCGTCAAACTGGGATTGCTCCTGCACCAGACTATGAAAGAACCCCATGCTCAGACACTGGGCAGGGCTGAATGCTTCACCCAACATCAATAGGGATTCCAGCTGCGGCATGGGAAAGGCGTTAGCGCAGAGTGGACGTATCCATTCCGGGATCGCCATGCCGATGAGATGCTCATTCATCTGAATACGATAGGCGCCATCGAGCCCGATGCGGCGATCGCAGGCACTGGCCAGGATACAGCCGCCAGCCACCGCATGACCGGTTACCAGGGCCAAGGTGGGCAGCGGAAACGTCCAGACCTTGTGCATGGTTTCGGCAAAGCGATCCGTCATCTTGCGGCGTTCGGCCGGGCTCAGGGACGGCAAGAGCTTGATATTCATACCAGCGCTGAAGACACCCGGACGGCCACGCAACACCACCAGCTGCGCGCCATCCACCAGCGCCTGATCGAAAGCGGCTGTGAGGGCGTCATACCAATCCGTGCTCATGGCATTGACTTTGTCGTCGTCGAACCGGATATCAGCAAAGACGCCCTCGGCGCGGCTGCCAAGGCTGTAACGAACGCTCATGATTCCCCCTGACTTCGGAAAAGGTGCAGGATACCAGGGTGAGGAATCTTACGGGGGGCGGAAACACAAACGGCGCCTGAGGGCGCCGTCTGAAATTGGAGCGGGAAACGAGACTCGAACTCGCGACCCCAACCTTGGCAAGGTTGTGCTCTACCAACTGAGCTATTCCCGCCCGCGAGGCCGCGTATTGTGCATGAATCAATTGCCCTGCTCAATATCCCCAGCGGCAGGAATTGCACTGTTCTCTGTTTCCAATACCGACGCCGATGCCGATGCCGATGCCAGTTCCGCCAGCCGAGTGGCAACCTTGGTGCAACGTTCTGCCATCCGCAACATGGCCCGGAGCGCCTCAATGGCCGGATTCAGCCTGGTTACAGGGACCTGGTGCCGGATGCCCGCGTTGAGCAGGGCCGTCTTGAGCGTCCGCCACTGCTGATGCAGCGCTTCATAGTCGGTGGCCAGCGCCCCTGGGCTAAAGCCCGGCAGCTCCGGATCACTGGCGCCGACCAGTGCCCGCAGCGCAGCCTGGAAGTCAGCAATTTCCGGTCCCAGTGGGGAGCGCAGCAATTGCTCCAGATCCAGGTCTTCCGCCGCCACCTCCTGGGCCAGCGCCAGCATTTCGTCGATATAACTGGAGATACGCAGCACCAGCGGCAGCTGGTTAGCCACAACCGCCGTTAGCCGCTCGGTTTCCAGCGTACTGATGCTCTCCTCCACCACGGCCACCAGCTGCTTGAGCGCACGTTGCTGTAACGCCAGGGTTTTCGGCGGTGCGGCCATACCAATAGCCGCACCGGCATGCACCCTGGCCAGGGCGGCCATACGGCGCAGTTCGAGCAGGAACGCGTCCAGTGCCAGGGTCGGTGAGGCCAGGACGTTGGCATCCAGGTACTGGGGACGTCCCAGGGCCTCCGCCTGGCTCTGAAACCGGCCTTCCAGCCAGTGGCCGATGCTACGCAGGCTGCGCCAAAGCAGCAGCCCTCCTACCAGGGTAAAAATGGTGTGGAAGGCCGCCAGCACCGGCGCTGGTGCCAGGCGCACTTCCCCCAGGTGATCCGTGGCCCCCAGCAATGTCAGCAGTGGCGCCAGCAGCGCCAACCCCACCAGCCCATTGAAGCCGTTGATAATCACATGGCCTGCCGCCACCCGGCGCGCATTGGGGGTGGCGCCGATCGCTGCCAACGCCGAGGTGGAGGTGGTGCCAATGGTGGCGCCAATGACCATGGCCAGCGCCGCCGCCATACCAATCAGGCCACCACTGGCTGCCGTCAGGGTGATGGCAATGGCAGCGCTGGAGGACTGGGTCAGCAGCGTCATCAGCAGGCCTATCAGCACAAACAGCAGCACACCCAGGACACCGGCAGGCGCCAGGGCGGCGATGTCCATGCCGGTGGCCAATCCATCGAAGGCATGGCGCAGAAAATCCACCGCGATGAAGAACAAACCGAACCCGGCGATGGCCTCACCCAAGGCGCCCAGGCGCTTGGACGGGCCGAACAGGCGCAGCAGCATGCCCAGCCCCACCAGGGGCAACGCCAATAGCGCGATCTTGAATTCAAAGCCCACCACGGACACCAACCAGCCGGTGATGGTGGTGCCCACGGCCGCGCCCAGGACAATGGCCAGGGCCTGGGCAATGCCCAACAGGCCGGCGTTCACAAAGCCTATGGTGGCCACGGTCACGGCGCTGGAAGACTGCACCAGGGCGGTGAGCAACACCCCCGAGAACACGCCCCGGGCGGTGGTGCGGGTGGAACTGGCCAACAAGCCGCGCAACTGCTGGCCAGCTGCCAGTTTCAGGCCGTCCGTAATCATGTTGACGGCCAACAGAAACAGGCCCAGACCGCCGATCAAGCCACCAAAAATCTCCAGCCACTGCCCCATGGCAAGCTATACCTTATCCGGTAATACGTCCGTTGCTGGGGCTACAGGTGCCACACCCGCCCAGGTATCCATCAGTTTGCTGGCCACCAGATCGCCAGCCACATTAACGGCTGTCCGGGCCATATCCAGCACCCGATCCACCCCCAGAATCAGGGCGATACCAGCCGGCGGCACACCGATAGCCGTGACCACCATGGCCAGAATGACGATACCCACACCCGGCGTCGCGGGTGACCCAATGGAAGCACCCACGGTCATGGCCACCACCAGCACCATGCCTGCCATGCTCACCTCAACGCCAAACAACTGCGCCAGGAAAATAGCAGCCACCGCCTGGTAGAGCGCAGTGCCGTTCATATTGATGGTAGCACCCAGGGGAATCACGAAGTGGGCCATGGCTGAGCTGACCCCCAGCTTTGCCTGGGCGGTATGGATGGACAATGGCATCACTGCCGCTGAACTGGAGGTGGAAAACGCCAGCAGCAGCACTTCCCGGCTGTCGCGCAGAAATCGCCGCGGCCGCAGATCTGCGAACAAGCGCAGCAACAGCAGATAGCCCAGCAGCAACAGTGCCAAGCCCAGCAACACCGTGAGCACGTAAACCACCATGCCGGCCAATGCCGCCAAGCCAATACGGCTGGCCAACTGGGCCATCAGGCCGAATACCGCCAGCGGCGCCAGCAGCATGGCCCAGCGCACCACCTGCATGCACACATCCTGGATACTACCCAGCAGATCCAGCAGCGGCCGGCTGGCTGCAGGTGCCAGATGCACCAGTGCCACCCCCACCACCAGGGCAAAGATCACCACCTGCAGCATCTGACCTTCCGCCATGGCCGCCAGTGGATTGCCCGGCAACAGGCCCACCAGAATTTCCGGCAACGCCGCCAGTGACGGCGGTGTCACCGCGTTGATCTGGGCCGGCGCGCCCGCCAGGCCCGAGAGCAGGCTTTGGTCCACGTAGGCCCCGGGACGCAGCAGGGATGCCAACAGGATGCCCAGGGCCGCAGCCAAGGTAGTGGTGACCAGAAAATAGCCGGTGATTCCCAGGCCGGCAGTGCGCAGCTGGGCTGGATCTTCCGTGGCAGCCAGGCCGCGGATAATGGAAGCAAACACCAGGGGCACCACAATCATTTGGATGCTGGCAAGGAACAACCGCCCTGGAAACGCCAGCCAGTCCCCGAGCACCGCCCCGGTGGCAGGGGCTACCCAGCCGGTGGCTGGTCCGATCAAAGTGCCGGCGATGAGCCCAAGCAACATGCCCAGCAGAACCTGCGCCCAGAGCCTGGCCCGCAGCAGCAGTAATGCCGCCCGCAATGAGCGGCGCTCTGAGCGTGGCAATTCAGCGGCCACCTGCAACTCCTTTTGGCAAGACAGGATGGAAGAGAACGCACCCCAAGGGTACCGAATCGTTTGGCGAGGGCAAAAAAAACCCGCCAATGGCGGGTTTACTTCAATGGCGTCCCCTAGGGGAGTCGAACCCCTGTCGTCGCCGTGAAAGGGCGATGTCCTAGGC